>CAMLNW010000011.1 GCA_946481495.1 uncultured Actinomycetes bacterium | reverse complement strand
CGATCGGCATGGAAGGGCGTGCACTCGTCGAAGGCGAGCGCGATGTCGGAGCCGAGCTTCGCCTGGACCTCCATCGAGGTCTCGGGGCCCATGAAGCGCTCGCCGCCGTCGGTGTAGGACTGGAAGCGGACGCCGTCCTCGGAGATCTCGTGGACCATGTTCTTGCGCCCGTCGCGGCGGCCCTTGATCTCGTCGGCGACGCTGCCGTGGCCCATCGAGAAGACCTGGAAGCCGCCGGAGTCGGTGACGATCGGCCCGTCCCAGCCCATGAAGCGGTGAAGCCCGCCGGCCGCCGCGACGTAGTCCTCACCGGGCGTAATGAAGAGGTGGAAGGTGTTGCCGAGCACCATGTCGTAGCCGAGCTCGGCGACCTCGCCCGGCAACAGGCCGCGCACCGAGGCGTTCGAGGCCAGCGGCACGAAGGCCGGCGTGCGGACGTCGCCGTGCGGGGTGCGGAGGAGGCCGGCGCGGGCGTCGCCGTCGCGCGCGTCGACCTCGAACACGCCGTCGGACGATTTTTCGGGCCCTAGGTCCAAGAATGCTCCGCTCGGCTCACGAGATGAGGCTGTGGCCGGTCATCTCGTCCGGCTGGTCGACACCAAGCAGGTCGAGCACGGTCGGCGTGACGTCGGCGAGGATGCCGCCCTCGCGCAGGCTCGGCACGTCGGCGGTGACGATCAGCGGGACCGGGTTGAGCGAGTGGGCGGTGTTCGGGCTGCCGTCGGGCTCGAGCATGTTGTCGGCGTTGCCGTGGTCGGCGGTGACGATGCAGGCGCCGCCCAACGCGTGGACGGCCTCGACGACGCGGCCGAGCTGGGCGTCGACGGTCTCGATCGCGGCGATCGCGGCGGGAATCACGCCGGTGTGGCCGACCATGTCGGGGTTGGCGAAGTTGATGATCCCGAAGCCATAGCCGCCCGCGCGCCAGTGCTCGACGAAGGCGTCGGCGGCGGCCGGCGCGCTCATCTCGGGCTTGTGGTCGTAGGTCGGGACGTCGCGTGGCGAGTCGACCAGGCAGCGCTCCTCGCCGCCGTAGGGGTGCTCCTCGCCGCCGTTGAAGAAGTAGGTGACGTGCGGGTACTTCTCGGTCTCGGCGACGTGCAGCTGGCGAACGTCGCGCGCGGCGAGCACTGAGGCAAGCGTCGCGGTCGGCCGGTCGGGCGGGAACGCGATCGGGTAGTCCCAGTCCTCCTGATACTCGGTCAGCGTCGTGTAGTCGACGCGTGGAGCCTCGCCGCGGTCGAACTCGGCGAAGTCCGGCTCGGCCAGCGCGCGCGTTAGCTCGCGCGCCCGGTCGGGCCGGAAGTTGAAGAAGACGACGGCGTCGCCGTCGCGGATCCCGCCCTCGTCGCCGACCAGCGTCGGCCGGACGAACTCGTCGGTCTCGCCGCGCTCGTAGGCGGCGCGGATGGCGTCGACGGCGCTGGTCGCATGCGGCGTCTGCAGGACGACGTCGGTGAAGTCGTCGGGGTCGCTGCCGAGCGGCGCGGGCGTGCCGTGGACGATCGCGTCGTAGGCGAGCTTGACGCGCGGCCAGCGCCGGTCGCGATCCATCGCGTAGTAGCGGCCGCTGACCGTCGCGACGCGGCCGCCGCTCTCGGCGAGCCAGCCCTCGACTGTCGCCAGGTAGCCGGCGCCGGACTCCGGCAGCGTGTCGCGGCCGTCGGTGAAGGCGTGCAGCACGATGTCCGGCACGCTGTGATCGGCTGCCAGCTCGATCAGTGCGCGCAGATGGTCCATGCTGGCGTGGACGCCGCCGTCGGAGACGAGGCCGAGCAGGTGCAGCCGGCCCGACTCACGCGCCGCCGAGCAAGCATCGCGCAGCGCCGGATTCTCAGCGAGCTCACCGTCGGCGACCGCGTCGTCGATCCGCGTCAGGTCCTGGCGCACGATCTTGCCGGCGCCGAGGTTGAGGTGGCCGACCTCGGAGTTGCCCATCTGGCCGTCCGGAAGGCCAACGGCCCGCCCGCAAGCGGTCAGCTGCGTGTGGGCGTGCTTGGCCCACAGCTCGTCGAAGACCGGGGTGTCGGCCAGCGAGACCGCGTTGCCCGGCCCGTCCGGCGCCAGCCCCCAGCCGTCGAGGATCACCAGACAGACGGAGGGGACCTGGCCGCCCATCATTCGGCTGCGGCGACTATCCGTGCGAAGGAGTCGGGATCGAGGCTCGCGCCGCCGACCAGCGCACCATCGATGTCGGCCTGTTCGAGTATCTCGCCGGCGTTCTCAGGCTTGACGCTGCCGCCGTAGAGGACGCGGACGCGCTCGGCAGCGTCGGCCGAGCGGTCCCCCACCAGCGCCCGGACGAACGAGGTCGCCTCCTGGGCCTGGTCCGGCGTCGCGACCTTGCCGGTGCCGATCGCCCAGATCGGCTCGTAGGCGATCACGACGTCAGCGAGCCGGTCGTCGGCGACCTGCTCGAGCGCCTCCTGGACCTGGTGGCGCAGCTTGCGCTCCATGTCGCCGGCCTCGCGCTCCTCCTCGGTCTCGCCGACGCAGAGGATCGGCTGCAGACCGGCCTCGAGTGCAGCCGGGACCTTCTCGGACAGCGCACGGTCGGTCTCGCCGAACAGCTCGCGCCGCTCGGAGTGGCCGAGCACGACGGCGTCAACGCCGAGCTCGAGCAGCATCGGCGCGGAGACCTCGCCGGTGTAGGCGCCGCTCTCGGCCTGGTGCATGTTCTGGGCCGCGACGATCACGCCGGAGCCCTGCAGTGCGGTCGCGACGGTCTCGAGCGAGGTGTACGGCACGCAAAGGCCGACGTCGGGACGGCGCCGACCCGCGTCGGGAAGCAGCGCCAGCAGCCGCTCGCAGTAGTCGGCCGCCTGGGCGCGCGTCCCCCACAGCTTCCAGTTGCCCGCGATATAGGGGGTTCTCTCAGACGGCATCGAGGGCCTCCACTCCGGGAAGGGGCTTGCCCTCCAACAGCTCGAGGGCGGCGCCGCCGCCCGTTGACATGTGTGTGACCGCGTCGGCGAGGCCGAACGAGGCGATCGCGGCGGCGGAGTCGCCACCGCCGATCACGGTCGTGCCAGGCGCGGCGGCGACGGCCTCCGCGACGGCACGCGTGCCACCCGAGAACGGCTCCAGCTCGAACGCGCCCATCGGGCCGTTCCAGAAGACGGTGCCGGCAGCCGCGACCTCGCGGGCGTAGGCGGCGGCGGTCTCGGGCCCGACGTCGAGCCCCATCCAGCCGTCTGGCACGTCGACGCCGTCGAGCTCGCAGCGGTCAGCGTCGGCGGCGAAGCGGTCGCCGAGCACGAGGTCGACCGGCAGCAGCAGGCGACAGCTCGATCCCTCGGTCTTCTCGAGCGCCTTGCGCGCCAGCTCGACGCCCTCCTCCTCGACCAGCGAGTCGCCGGTCGGGATGCCCTGGGCGCGGAAGAAGCTGAAGCACATCGCCCCGCCGATCAGGACGCTGTCGGCGGTGTCGAGGAAGCGGTCGATCAGCGCGACCTTGTCGGTGACCTTCGCCCCACCGAGCACGACGCAGAGCGGCCGGTCGGGGTCCTCGACGATCCCGTCGAGCGTGTTCACCTCGCGCTCGAGCAGGAGGCCGGCGACGGCCGGCAGGTGCTCGGCGACGCCGGCGGTCGTCGCGTGGGCGCGGTGGGCCGCGCCAAACGCGTCGTTTACGTAGACGTCGGCGTAGGAGGCGAGCTCGCGCGCCAGCTCCGCGTCGTTGGCCTTCTCCCCCGCCTCCCAGCGCGTGTTCTCGAGCACCAGGATCGCGCCCGGCTCGAGCGCGTCGACCGCCGCGCGGACCTCGTCGCCGACGACCGCGCCCGCCTGCGCGACCGGCGCGTCGACCAGCTCGCGCAGCCGGTCCGACGCCGGCTTCAGCGACGTCGCCGGCTCGCGGTCCTTCGGCCGGCCGAGGTGCGAGCAGAGGATCAGCCGCGCGCCGACGTCGAGCAGCAGCTCGATCGTCGGCAGCGCGGCGCGGATCCGGGCGTCGTCGGTGACCCGCCCGTCCTCGAGCGGGACGTTGAAGTCCACGCGGACGAGCACGCGCTCGCCGCCCTGGAGATCCAGGTCGCGGACGGTCTTGCGGTTCAGCACTACGCGGCGGCTGGAGCGCCTACGAGAACCCGCTCCGTGAGATCCACGACGCGGTTCGAGTAGCCCCACTCGTTGTCGTACCAGGAGATGACCTTGACCAGCCGGCCGTCGATCACCATCGTCAGCTTCGAGTCGAAGATCGACGAGTAGGCCGAGCGGACGATGTCGGTCGAGACGATCGGGTCCTCGGTGTACTGGAGGATCCCCTCGAGCGCACCGCTGTCGGCCTTCGCCGCGATCGCCGCGTTGATCTCCTCGATCGAGGTGTCGCGCAACGCCTGGAACGTCAGGTCGACTACCGAGCCGGTCGGCACGGGAGCGCGCACGGCGATGCCGTTGAGCTTGCCGTTGAGGTCTGGAATGACGAGGCCGATCGCCTTGGCGGCTCCGGTCGACGTCGGGATCAGGTTGATCGCGGCGGCGCGCGAACGGCGCGGATCGCTGTGCGGCGCGTCGAGCAGGCGCTGGTCGCCGGTGTATGCGTGGATCGTCGTCATCACGCCCGACTCGATGCCGATCTCGTCGTGCAGCACGCTCGCGAACGGCGCGAGGCAGTTCGTCGTGCAGGAGGCGTTCGAGATCACGTCGTGCGACGCCGGGTCGTAGGCGTCGTCGTTGACGCCCAGGACGAGCGTCACGTCCGGCTCGGTCGCCGGCGCCGAGATGATCACCTTGCGGGCGCCGCCGGCGAGGTGCTTGGCGGCGTCGTCGCGCTTGGTGAAGAAGCCGGTCGACTCGATCACGACCTCGGCGCCGACGTCGCCCCACGGGATGTCGGCGGGATCGCGCTCGGCGAAGACGCGCAGCTCCTTGCCGTCGACGATCAGGCCCGTCTCGGTCGCCTCGACGGTGCCCGGGAACGGCCCCAGGATCGAGTCGTACTTGAGCAGGTTGGCGAGCGTCTTGGTGTCGGTGATGTCGTTGACACCGACCCAGTCGATGTCCGCGCCACGCTCGTGCGCCGCTCGGAAGACGTTGCGGCCGATGCGGCCGAAGCCGTTGATTCCGGCCTTCAAGGCCATTCCAGGGGTCCTTTCCGTCGGAGAAGCAGAACCTTGGAATCTATCGGTCAGGGCCGGCGCGGAGGCTTGCCGGCGTCGCGGTGGACGACATCCACGAGGAAGTCGTCGCGGGCGCCGTACTCGCGCGCCAGCCGCTCGGCGATCACCACCGAGCGGTGACGACCGCCCGTGCAGCCGATCCCGACCGCCAGATGGGCCTTGCCCTCGTTCTCGTACTGCGGCAGCAGGTAGTCGAGCAACGGGGTGAGATGGCCGAAGAAGTCCTCGATCCCGTCGGAGGCCTCGACGTACTCGCGCACCGGCGCGTCGAGACCGGTCAGGTCGCGCAGGTCGGCCTCGTAGTGCGGGTTCGGCAGGAAGCGGACGTCGAACAGCAGGTCGGCGTCGCGCGGCGTGCCGTGCTTGAAGCCGTAGCTGATGAAGGTCACGGCGAGCTTGCCGATCTTGCCGCGCGGCAGCATCTTGTCGGCGACGACCTTGCGCAGCCGAGCCGCGCTCAGCTCGCTGGTGTCGATGCAGACGTCGGCGCGGTCGCGCAGCGGACGCAGCAGGTCCCACTCGGCGCCGATCGCGCTCGACACCGAGCCCCCAGACGCGCCCTCGGACAGCGGATGGCGGCGGCGGGTCTCCTTGTAGCGGTTGACGAGCACGTCCTCGCTCGCCTCGAGGTAGAGCAACCGGTGGGCGATCCCTCGCTCGTCGAGCTCGTCGAGCACCTTCAGCAGACCGTCGAAGTAGGCGCCGCCGCGCACGTCGGACACGACCGCCGCCCGCTCGACCTTCGACCCCTCGTGCTCGAACAGCGCCGCCAGCCCGGCGATCATCTCGGGCGGCAGGTTGTCGACGCAGAAGTAGCCGGCGTCCTCGAACGTCGCCATCGCCTGGCTCTTGCCAGCCCCCGACAGCCCGGTGACGATCACGAAGTCCTGCACGCAATACGGTTTCTAGCGGTTGGCGGAGACGGCCCAGCTACTGTTCGCCCACGATGGCCGACGGAGGGGACCAGGAGCGCGCGTCCGGCCGCAGCCTCGTGGCTGGCTACGCGGCCGGCGGGGTGGCGGTGGTGCTCGCGACGATCGCGGTCGTCGCGATGATCGCCAGCATCGCCGGCGACTCCGATGGCGACGACATCGTCGCCCCAGATCCGCGCGCCGACGTCACGGTCAGCCAGGAGGCCGAGGACCTGCTTCCGGACAAGGGTCTGTTCAAGGTTCCGGAGGACGTCGACGGCGTCGAGGAGGGCGCGGCGGCCGCGGATTGCGAGCTGAAGAGCTTCAAGGCGAAGAGCAACGAGCACGTCACCGGGCAGGACCCGCCGGTGCGCTACTCGTCGAACCCACCGACTTCCGGCCGCCACGACCCGGTGCCAGCCGAGGACGGCGCCTATTCGGTCGCGCCGGATACGCAGCGGCTCGTCCACACGCTCGAGCACAGCCGCGTGATCGTCTGGTTCAAGCGCGACCTGCCCAGCGATGCCCGCGCGAGCCTCAAGGCCTACTACGACCACGACTCGCAGCTGATGGTCCTGGTCCCGAACAGCAGCATGGAGTACGACGTCGCGGCGACCGCTTGGAACCGCAAGCCCGGGAAGTACGGAACGGGACGCCTGCTCGGCTGCAACGAGTACCGCGACGACGTCTTCACGGCGTTGGAGGCCTTCAAGGAGGCCAACCGCGGCAAGGGCCCCGAGCTGATCCCTTAGTCGACGCGGTGGAGATGCTGGTGGATCTCGCGGGCGACCTTCCCAGGTAGGCCGGGGACGCCCTCGAGCTGCTCGCGACTGGCGGCGAGCACCTGCTCGGGCGTGCCGAAGTGGTTGAGGATCGCGCGCTTGCGGGTTGGGCCGACGCCGGGGATGTCGTCGAGCACCGAGCGCGTCATCGCCTTGTCGCGGCGCAAGCGGTGGTGCTCGATCGCGAAGCGGTGGGCCTCGTCGCGGACACGCTGCAGCAGCTGCAGTGGCGCGCGGTCGTGCGGCAGCAGCAGCGGTGCCGAGCGGCCGGGCACGAAGACCTCCTCGATCCGCTTGGCGAGGCTGACGACGGTGGTGCCCAGCTCGCGCAGCTCCTCGAGCTCGGGCAGTCCGGCGCCGAGTTGACCCTTGCCGCCGTCGATCACGATCAGCGCCGGCAGCGCGGCGAAGCTCGCGTCGTGCTGCTTCTCGTGCGGTGAGATCTCACGCTGCGATTTGAACTGCGCGACGCGCCGGCGCAGCACCTCCCCCATCGCAGCGAAATCGTCCTGGGCGGCGTCGCGGATCTTGAAGCGGCGGTAGTCGGACTTCTTCGGCGCGCCGCCCTCGAAGACAACCATCGAGGCGACGGTGTGGGTCGCACCGAGGTTCGATATGTCAAAGCACTCGATCCGCATCGGCAGCGCCGCCATCCCGAGCTCGCGCTGCAGGCCCTCGATCGCCTCGATCCGCCGCGAGCGGCGGTGCTCGGAGCGCAGCCGGTCCTGGTCGAGCGCCAGCCGCGCGTTGCGCTGGGCGAGCTCGAAGATCCGCCGCTTGTCGCCGCGCTCGGCATGGCGGACCTCGACCGGCGCCCCGCGCCGTTCGCCGAGCGCCTCCGCGAGCAGCCCGAAGTCGGCGTCGCCGCGCGGGACGATCACCTGCGGCGGGATCGACAGCGAGCTCGCGTAGTACTGGAGGACGAACTCCTCGAGCACGTCGGCCTCGTCGCGCTGCCCCGCGTTCTCGAGGTAGAAGCTCTGGCGGTCGGCGAGCACGCCGTCGCGAACCTGGAAGACCTGGGCGTTGGCGTCGGCCTCCTCGACGGCGACGGCGATCGCGTCGAGCGTGCCGACCGACTCGTTGGCGATCCGCTGGCGCTCGAGCAGCGAGCGGACGGCGCGCAGGCGGTTGCGGAAGTGGGCGGCCGACTCGAACTCCTGGTCGGCGGCGGCGAGCTTCATGCTCTGCTCGAGTTCGCGCTCGATCTCGCGGTAGCGGCCGGAGAGGAACGCGACGATCGTGTCGACGTTCTCGCGGTACTCCTCCTTCGACACGTAGCCGACACAGGGCGCCTGGCAGCGCTTGATGAAGTAGTCGAGGCACGGGCTGCCGGACTGGCGGCCCGGCTCCTTGCCCTCGCAGGTGCGGTGCTGGAAGACCTTGCCGAGCAGGTCGAGCGTCTCGCGCACCCGCTTGGCGTTCGAGAACGGGCCGAAGTAGGCGCGGTTGCGGCGGTGCTTCTCGCGGGTGAAGTAGACGCGCGGATAGTCCTCGTCGAGCGAGATCCCGATGTAGGGGTAGGACTTGTCGTCGCGCAGCCGGACGTTGAAGCGTGGCCGGTGGCGCTTGATGAACTCTTGCTCGGCGAGCAACGCCTCGGCCTCGGTCTCGGTCGCGATGAAGTCGATCTCGGCGACCGACGACGTCATCTCGAGCGCCGAGCGGTTGCCCGGCTTCGAGAAGTGCGAGCCGACGCGTTTGCGGATCGACTTCGCCTTGCCGACGTAGATGACGGCGCCACGCTCGTCCTTGAACAGGTAGACGCCAGGCGAGTCCGGCAGCGCGCGGCGCTGCTCGGCGACGCGCTCGGCGCGGCTCAGCTCGACGGTGTCGGGCACCCCGACGAGGATAGGGGCCGCCGCCGACCGCGATCCGTGCCCGCGTCGGGGTGGACGCCGACCGCCGCGCTGAATATGGTCGCCGCACGATGTCGGCAAACGGCGGCTCCTCCACCGCGTCGACGGCGCCAGCCCGAGCGCCTTGGGTGCTCGCCGCCCTGATCGCTGTCGCCGCGGTCGCGAACCTCAACCTGGCGGTGGCGAACGTAGCGCTGCCGGACATCGGCAAGGCGTTCGACGCCAGCCAAACGCAGCTGAACCTTGTCGCGGTCGGGTTCTCGCTCGGCCTCGCGGCATCGGTGCTCTACCTCGGCGCGGTCGGCGACCGCTACGGGCGCAAGCTGATGGTGCTGCTGGGAATGGGACTGTCGATTCCGGCGAGCCTCCTGGCGGCGCTGGCGCCGTCGGTCGACGTGCTGTTCATCGCGCGGGTGATCGGCGGCCTGGCGGCCGGCATGGCGTTCCCGACCACGCTGGCGCTGATCACCGCGCTCTGGTCAGGAGCGAGCAGGACGCGCGCGATCGCGCTCTGGTCGGCGATCGGCGGGGCGTTGTCGGCACTCGGCCCGGCTCTCTCGGGGGCGCTGCTCGAGCAGTTCGAATGGGGCTCTGTGTTCGCGGTGACGATCCCGCTCGCGCTGATCGCGCTGGTGCTGGCGTGGCGGCTCATACCGGCCCACGTCAACGAGACGAGCGATCCGGTCGACAACCTCGGCGGGATCATCTCGATCGTGCTCGTCGGCGCGCTGGTGCTGTCGATCAACTTCACCAGCCTGCCGGGCAAGACGTCGCTGACGCTCGGCCTGGCCGCGATCGCGCTCGCCGCAACGGTGGCGTTCATCATCCGCGAGCGGCGCGCGCGGGTGCCGCTCTACGCCCTCGACGTGGCGGGACGACGGATCTTCTGGGTCGCCGCGGTGGCAGGAATCATCGTCTTCGGCTCGCTGATGGGCGCAATGTTCATCGGCCAGCAGTTCCTGCAGAACGTGCTCGGCTACTCGACGCTCGACTCCGGCCTGGCGATCCTTCCCGGCGCAGTCGCGATGGTCCTGGTGGCACCGCGATCGGCGAAGCTGGTCGGTAGCCACGGCGCCCGCTTCACGATGCTGGCCGGCTACTTCTTCTGCCTGCTCGCGTTCGTCGTGATGCTGGTCCTCTGGGACGAGAGCGCGCAGTACTGGCACGTCGGGCTCGGCTACGCGCTGGTCGGGGTCGGAGTCGGCCTCGCCGGCACGCCCGCATCGCGGTCGCTGACCGGATCGGTCCCGGTCGCGCGCGCCGGCATGGCGTCCGGCACCGCCGACCTCCAGCGCGACCTCGGCGGAGCGATCATGCAGTCGGTTCTCGGCACGCTGCTGACCAACGGCTACACCTCGGCGTTCAACGACAAGATCGCCAGCTCTGCACAGGCTTCGTCACAGGTCAGCGATGCCACCCAGAGCCAGCTGACCAAGTCGTTCGCGGGCGCGGCGCAGACGGCGGAGCAGTACCCGCAGTACGCGCCGCAGATCATCTCGGCCGCCAAGGACTCGTTCCTGCAGGGCGACGACTGGGCCTACACCGCCGGGATCGTCGCGATCGTGCTCGGCGCCGTGATCGTCTTCTTCCTGTTCCCGCGCCGCGAGCGCGAGAGCGAGCTGCTCGACGAGTACCACACGCAGGACACCGCAGGCCCGGCGACGCAGCCAGCCCCGGGCTAGACGAGCGCGCGGCCGACCGACTCGGCGACGCAGCAGGGCTTCTCAGAGCCCTCGACCTCGAGCGTGAAGCGGGTGACGACCTGGAACCAGCCGCCGCCGACGTCGTCGACCGATACGACCTCGGCGATGGCACGCACCTTCGCCCCGACCGGGACCGGCGCCGGGAAGCGAACCTTGTTCCAGCCGTAGTTGACGCCGAGCTTGAAGCCGGTCGACTCGATCAGCGCGAGCCGGAAGCCGTCGATCATCGACAACGTCAGGTTGCCGTGGGCGATCGTCGTGCCAAACGGGCTCTCGCGCGCGGCCCGCTCGACATCGACGTGGATCCACTGGTCGTCGCCCGACAGCTCGGCAAACGAGTCGATCATCGGCTGGGTGACCTCGCGCCACTCGCTCGGACCGACCGGCTTGCCGATCAGCCCGCGCAGCCCCTCGATTCCATCAACGGTCGCCAGCGCCATGTCGCGCGCAGACTAACCGGCGCGCGGCCTCCTGGCTAGGCCGCGGCCGAGCGACGCGCGAAGCGCTCGCGGCGCTTGGCCGCCTCGACCTCGCGGTCCTTCGGCGGCGCGTTGCTCACGAGGCCGTGGAGCAGCGTGCGTGTGGCCGCGGTGACCTCCTCGACGGCGCGGTCGAAGGCCTCCTGGTTGGCCTTCGACGGCTTCGTCGAGCCGCTGATCTTGCGCACGTACTGCAACGCCGCGTCGTGGACCTCGTCCTCACTCGCCGGAGGCTCGAAGTTATGCAGGGTTCGGATGTTTCGACACATGTCACTGAGCGTAGTCCCATTTGAGCGGAAGCAGGCGGCGTGCTTTCCTAGAGAGGTGCTCGTCTGCCGCCGTGTCAGCGCTCTCGCGGTCGCTGCATTGGCGGCGCTGACATTCGCCACGCCACCGGCGCACGGCGCCGTCACACCCGATGGCTGGGGGTTCGCCATCGCCGACGACGACTGGGAGTGGGACAACCCCGGTTATCTCCCGTCGCTAGAGGACGAGTTCGCCGCGCTCGAGCCGAAGGCATTTCGTTTCCAGATGATCTGGAACGCAACCGATCTTCCGTGGCACATCGACCGAGCGCGCGGGATGATCGCTCGCGCCAGGGCGCAGGGCGTGCAGCAGATCGTCGTGACGTTCAAGAGGAGCGTCGGATCGGATCTAGACCCTGTCTATGGCGAGAAGCCGACCGCGGAGGGCTACGCCGAGCACGTCGGCGAGGTCGTGCGCCTGCTCGCCGACGACGTCGACGTCTGGGGCCCGGCGAACGAGCCGAATCGCGGCGAGATGTGGCTGCCGGGCGTGTCGGGAGCACAGCTGCTGGCTGGGTATTACACGGGGCTGCAGGACGCAATCGCCACCTGGGACCCAACGGCCGAGATCACCTCCCCAGACTTCGTCGACCGCGCCGACCTGGGAACGATCGCAGCCTACGTCAACGCATATGAGAATGCCGGCGGCGGCTGGGGCGACCATGTCGCCTTCCATCCGTACTCCGGGGCGTACAACGAGACCACCCAGACGACGCTCGACGTGATCGGCCTGGCACCGGCCGGGGCAGACGTCTGGATCACCGAGGTCGGCGCCTTCGGCAGAGACCAGCGCGGAATCGAGGCCTCCGAGACCTCCCAGAACGACACCGTCTGGTGGCTCGCGACGACCCTGGCGGAGCTGCCTCAGGTCGAGCGGATCCACTACTACCACATGCGCGGCAGCCCCCAGGCCGCTTGGGACACCGGGCTGACAGAGGCCAGCGGGCACGTACGACTCGCGTGGCACACCTGGTGCGCCATGTCCCATGGCGATATGGAGCACGCTGCCTGCCAACCGGTGACACCACGGTCTGCCGTGCCGTCACCACCCGATCCAGATCCGCCGTTGCCCGACCCGCCACTGCCGCCAGCACCGCCAAGCGCAGCCGCGAATCCGTCCGTGCCGAGCTGCCCGTTCCCGGGCTGCATTGTCCCGACTCCGGATCGCACCCCACCTATGCTCGCAATCGACCGCCTTCCCGGCAGCATGGCTTACGGCGACTTCCGGGACGGCTTTGCGATCCGTGTGCGACCGAGCGAGCGCAGTGCCTTGAAGATCGATGTACTCATCCGCTTGCGCCGCGGAAGCGACGGCTCTTTCCGCTATGTGGCAACGGCGAGAAAGAGCCTCGCGGCAGTCAACGGTTCACGCGTTGTACGCCTGAAGCCACAGCACGATGCGCTCCCTAAGCGCCATCGATTCGTCGCCCGCATCCGGGTGCGCGCGACCGACTCCACCGGCAACCGCGGGACGGTCACCAAGCTGCTACACGTCGGTCGGTAGCTAGCGCGGCCCGATACCGCCGCCACTGCGGTAGTCGAGCGAGATCCACTCGTTGCCGGTCGCGGGCAGAACCGTCCTCAAGCCGTCACCGTTGACGTCAGCTGCGACCGGGTCGGTCTCGAACACCGGCAGATCCGGCGGTTGTGGCGAATCGCAATCCCAGTCGATCGAGCCGCTGCTGGACCAGGCATTTCGTATGCCTCCGCCCTCGCACTGATGCTGAACGTAAAAGCGACGCGCCTCCGGCAGCGCGGAGATGCCAGCGATCTCGCTGAGGTTGTTCTCGTCGAGGGCCGGAAGGTCGAAGCGCTGGAAGTCGAGCACCTCCGTGCCGCCGCTGCCGGTGTCAGAAGCGAACAGATGCGTGCTCATCGTGCTGAGCCGGTTCGGTTGCAGCGGGTAGGGATGATCGAGACCGAGGTTGTGACCGAGCTCGTGCATCAGAACATGTGCGAAGTCCGGACCCTCCGTGAAGACGGCCATCTTCGTCCCGTGCAGATTCCCTACGCCGCCGGACCCTCCGCAGTTCGGTGCGAAGACGGCGATGTGGAAGGTGCCGACACGACTCTCCGCGAGATTGGCCTTGTTGAGCGCCTGGCTGAAGTTCGGACAGGCGCCGGCGTCGAAGATCGCCGACCCACCGAGGTCGTAGCGACTACCGCAGGCCGGGCCTGCGTCGATGTGGAGATCGATCCCCGCCCTGCCGTCCGGGTTGGAGACCGGGGCGCTCGCGAAGGCGGCGACGATCCTGTCGAACTCCGCGCAGGAGACGTTCTGGCGCAGCGCCTGATTGGCGTAGTCGACCTGGACGAAGATGTCCTTGTGGTTCGGGTTGGCGCCGAGCCGAGCGACGCTCTCGGTCGCCAGCGATGCCTTCGCCTTGGGGCGCTTGCGCTTTGCGGTCTTCTTCTTGCGCTTGATGCACTTGCCGCCCTTGAGCACGCGGCCTTCTTGCACTTGGGCACGCACTTGCCCTTGAGCAGCCGCTGCTTCGAGGAGCAGCGCTTCGGCTTGCCCGTGGTGGGTGGAGTCGTCGCCGGGACCTCCCACTTGTACGGGATGCCATCTCCGTCGGCGTCGCTCAACGGGTCGGGCGCTGGCTCCGCGGGCTTCGGCTTGGCCGGCGGCTGCGCCTTCTTCTTGCGCACGCACTTGCCTTTCATCAGCCGATGCGTCTTCTTGCACTTCTTCTTGGCGGCTTTCTTTTTCGCCGCCTTCTTTTTGACCGCGGTGTTGGCCAGACCACCCGCAGCGCTCGCCGGAGCCACGACAACGCTAGCCAAGGCCACGACGAGCAGGGCAAGAATGCCGGCGCGAAGCATCGAGGAAAATAACGCCGCCAGCGGATCTTCGCGCGGCTCAGGCGGCGCTCGGCCAATGCTCGACCGTCAGCTCCTCCATCGGGAAGTCCTTAATGTTGGCCGTGGCGAGCGTGACGCCGTGGGTGACGGCGCAGGCGGCAATCAGGCTGTCGGACAGCTGAAGCGTCACGCCGCTTTGTGCGAACTCGCGCCGCCAGCGCGCGGCCAGGACAGCCTCCATCTTTCCGACGGAGACGACCTCGAGACCTTCGATCAGGCCGTGGGTGGCGGTGGCTTCTCCTGGACGGATCCCCCGGAGTACTTGATGGACCACCACCGCCGAGGTGAGAAACGCGCCCGGGCGACGCGCGAGCCGCGCGCGGACGTGCTCCGCCCCGCGCAGAAAATCAATCAGGACTGTCGAATCGAGCAGGGTCATAGCCCCAGTGCTTCGCGAGCTTGCGATCGTCAGCCTCGGTCTCACGGCGCCGTTCCTCACGAATCGTCTCTGCCGTGACGCCGGGCATGAAGTCGGGAAGTGCCCCAAAGGCCGACCAGAAGAGCTTCATCTTGCGCTGGCGCTCCACCTCCACGGTGAGCGTCTCGCGGATGAACGCGCTGCGTCCCCCCTTGCCGGCGAGGTCGTCGATCGCTTCGACGGTCTCCTCGTCGAGATTGATGTGCAACCGCATGTGCATAGCTTTGCACATTGGTCATCACTCGACCAGCCGGACTTCGAAAGCGGAGCCCGTGAGGTCGCCCGCGCCGTTGAGCAGGCCGAGGATCTTGGCGACGTAAGCCTGGGTCTCGGGGTAGTCGGGGATGCAGCCGCAGGCGGCGACGGGTGCCGGGCCGGCGTTGTAGGCGGCGAGGGCGAGCGGGACCGAGGCGAACTGACGTAGGAGATCGTGCATCAGGTGGGCCTGGGCGTCGATCGCGGCTTTCGGATCGAACGGGTTCGAGAGGCCGTAGCTGGCCGCCGTGCCGGGCATGAACTGGGCGATCCCCTGGGCGCCGGCGGGCGAGCTCGCGAAGGGATTGAAGTTGGATTCGGCGTAGAGCTGGGCGGACAGGACCGCGGCACCGACGTTCCAACGCTGCGAGGCGCGTGAGATGATGTCAGCGAACTGGCGCGGGACGAACGCGGGGATCGCGCTGCGGCCATCGCGGATCGCAGCGCCGTAGCCGAGCGAGGTCGAGCCGGCCGAGCGCTCCAGTCCCCAGTGCCAGGGCTCCCAGCTGTACCGCTGAACGAAGCCGAAGCGGGGCGCGTTCGCCGCCAGCCAGCCGTATGCGGAGTTGGGTCCGAGGTCGAGCTCGGTGCCGAGGCGGTGCAGGCTCTTGCCAGGTGGAGCGACCCACTTCGGGTCTGGATGAGCGGCGAACAGCGCCGCCTGCTCGGTGTCGGAGCGAAAGCCGCTGACGACGATCAGCGCCACACCGTCGGCGCGGGCCGCCGCCGTCATGCGGTCGAAGGCGATCGCCACGTCTGGGCGCATTGGCTTCCCACCTCGATAGGCCAGCGGCCCCGAGTAGCCCCCACCGCTGGCTATCTCGGGCATCCCAGGACCAACCCCGAGCGGCGCAAGCTCGGCCATAGCGCTGGCGGTGACGTCGACCCGTCGCTTCCGCGCCCCATCCTTGACCGGCACCTCGACCGTCCCACGGGTTCTCACGCGCACTCGCGTCGGCGCGAACCCCCCGCCCGGGAACGTGACGTCGGTCAGGCCAACATGGGCTTCGTTGCGCTCGCCAATACGGACCGCGGCAGAGCGTGCCCGAGCTAGGTACTCGAGCGTCGACAGGTGGTGCGGGTTCGGCAGCCCGTTCGGGAGCGTGGCCGGTTCGAAGAGGCGGAAGTAGTCGTCGCTCATCCGGTGGGCGGCGGAGACGGCAGCCAGATCGGCGGCGCGCTGGTGGCGCGACTTGCCGCCGAGGGCCTGGCCGAACGCGACGAGGACCAGCGTGCCGATGAGCGCCGCTGCGACGACGCCGAGCATCAACAGCAGCGCCTGGCCGGCTTGGGCGCCACCGGCCGCGCATAGCCGGCGATAGAAGCGACGCGCACGGATCACGGTGCCTCCGTCACAAGATCCGCGAGGCGCGCGACTGAGCGCCCCAGCTCGCCGCGCGCCTCACGACCGGCGAGCGCGAGCTGCGCGCCCATCCGCGCCTCGGGCAGGCGCAGCGCGCAGCGGCCGTCCCAGCGCTCGTGGGCGTCGGGCGCCCGGTTGAGCACGATCACCGGATCGGGCCCGACGCGGCGGAGCGACTCCGCGAGCACCGCCGCAAGCGACGGCTCCGCCCCCGGATCGCCGACGAGCACCACGGCATCCACGAGCGACGCGGCGACCGCCGTCCGCGTGAGGTCTATGACGTCGATCACCAGCGGCGCGAGGTCGCGGGCGGCCTCGACCAGCGTCGTGTGGTCCGGACCGGAAACCGTCAGGCAGATCCGCCCGACGGCCCGCGTCTGCGACGGCAACGCGCGCTGGACGGCACGGCCGAGACGACCGGCCGCCGGCGTTCCAAGCGGGATCCCGCCGCTGGATACCGTCTCGGCGCTGACGATCGCGGCCCCGCCCTCGTCGCGCAACGCCAGCTCGGCGGCCAGCGCTCGCGCGACGGTCGTCGTCCCACAGCGCGGCGCCACGCCCGCGACGGCGACGATCGGTCGCGCCAGCCGCGTCCAGCCGAGATCGGCCTCGGCGCCCGCGGGAGCCGCAGGCTCCAACGGCTCGACCAGGAAGTCGGCGACCGCGGACAGCAGCCCGGCCTTCACGGCAGCTCCACCGCCGCCTCGGCGCTGACCTCGAGCTTGCGCGCCACCAGCTTCAGCGGCGACGGCGGGCGGAGCCGCACGCGCACCGTCCCGCCGTTCACATCGACCCGCGCCCGTGCCTGCGACCACCCCGGCAGCGCACGCTTGACGGCCACCCGCGCGTCTCCCCCGCCCGCCAGCGCGAGCGCGCCCGCCTCAGCCGCACCGCCCGCGAGCACGGCCGAATAGCCAACGGCCAGCAGCTGCATCAGCACCAATCCGACGAGCAGCAGCACCGGCAGGGCCGCGACCACCTCGACCAGCGCCTGACCGCGCTCGGAGAGCAGCTGACCGTTCACGAGCCATCCCCCAGCGACGCGGTCGCTCCCACCGCGACCGGCAGCCGCCAGCGGTGGAGCAGCAGTGGCAGCTCGACGCCGACGCGCACCCGACCATCGCGACGCTCGATCTCCAAACCACGCTCGAGCCCTTCCGGAAGCACGGAACGGACCGCCGCACGCACATCGCCGTCGACGACCTCTGCCCGCGCGCCCGCCCGCGCCGCATGGGCCGCCAGCCACGCCGTATGTCCCGCCAGCGCGCACTGCCAGAGCACCGCTCCAGCCAGCAGCACAAACGGCAGCGCTGCCACCAGCTCGACGCTCGACTGCCCTTGCTCGAACCGCCCGATACGACGTAGAAAGCTCATGCCTCCGACCGTCCCAGCGGCCGTGACACGGGAAAACCCCGCTCCGTTACAGCAGCGCTACGGGCGTGTTACAGCGCGGCGGCTCTTGAGCAGGATCGCTACGCCGAGCAGGGCGCTGACGATCGAGCCGGCGAAGATGCCGTACTTGGCGGTGTAGATCGTCAGCGGGTCGCTGTAGGCGAGCTGGGCGATGAACAGCGAAACGGTGAAGCCGATCCCGCCGAGCGCCGCGATCCCCCAGACGTGCTGGACGCGCACGCCAGCGGGGAGCTTGCCAATCCCGAGTCGCGCGACGAGCAGGATCGTGCCGGCGATGCCAAACAGCTTGCCGAGCACCAGGCCGATCGCGATCGCCCAGGCGATCCGACTCTCCGCCGCGGCCGAGATCGTCGAGCTGTCGAGCGAACAGCGGCACCACCAGCAGGCTGCTGAAGGGATGCAAGCGGTCCTCGATCTCCTCGAGCACCGGCCGGCCGTCGATCGGATGCGCCGGCATCAGCAGTCCGACCGCCACGCCCGCGATCGTCGCATGGACGCCCGACTCCAGCATCGCGACCCAGACGAAGAGGCCCAGCGGCACATAGGCGATCACCCGTCGCACGCCGAGCGCACGCAACGCCACGATCGTCGCCAAGCCCACGAGGACCGCGCCCAGCCAGGCCAGCGATATACCCGAGCTGTAGAAGATCGCGATCACGACGATCGCGACGACGTCGTCGACGACCGCGATCGTCAACAGCAGCAGCTTCACCCCCGCCGGGATGCGGTCGCCGAGCAACGCCAGCACGCCTACCGCGAACGCGATGTCGGTCGCCGTCGGGATCGCCCAGCCGCTCGCGCCCTCGCCGCCGAACGTCAGCAGCGCGAAGATGATCGCCGGCAAAGCCGCCCCGCCAAGTGCCGCGAGCACCGGAACCGTCGCCGTCCGTCGGTCGCGCAGATCGCCGGTGACGAACTCGCGCTTGACCTCGAGCGCGACGACGAAGAAGAACAGCACCATCAGCCCGTCGTTGACCCAGTGCTGCAGATCCTCGGTGATCGACAGCGAGCCGACCCCGAGTGTCAGCTCGGTGTGCCAGAACGACAGGTAGCTGCCACCGATGTTCGCCCAGACCAACGCCACCGCGGTCGCGACGAGCAGCGCGATCCCGCCGGTCGTCTCGTCGTGGAGGTACTCGGTCGCCGCGTCGATGTTCTGGCGGACTCCCACTCAGTCGTACGCGCGGTACTGAGTCCAGACCCAGTAGACGCCGTACGAGCAGGCGCCGAGCAGCGCCAGCCAGATCACGACTCCACCACCACCGACGTCGAACAGCCGGCTGGTCGCGCAGAAGGTCAGGAAAGCGAGCCCGACCGAGCCGTAGAGGATCGCGCGGTTAGCGTCCGGCAACCCCTCCAGATCGATCCGAAACCGCATGAAGAGCCGGTAGCCGAGCAGCGCGATCGCGGTGAAGAAAGCGATCGAGAGCGCCGTCAGCAGCAGGTCGAGCGCGTTGTCGCCGCCTGGCAACCCGGTCAGCACGAGCGCCACCAGCGCGATCAGGCCGAACTTCCAGAGCAGGCTCACAGCCTCGATCCTAACTTGGCGACTGGATCGCGCCGGCCGCTGTCAGCGCCAGCACCAGGACGCCGAGCACTACCCGGTAGCCGACGAACAGCCGCACCGAATGGGTCGTCAGGTAGCGCAGCAGCCAGGCGATCGCCGCGTAGCCGACGAAGAAGGCGATCACCGTCGCGAGCAGGATGTAGCCGAGCGGCTCGCCCTCGCCCTCCTTGCCGGACAGCACGTTGGCGAGCTGGAACAGACCGCTCAGCACGACCGCGGGCACCGCGAGCAGGAACGAGAAGCGGGCCGCAGCCGCGCGCTCGAGACCGAGCAGCAGGCCGGCGCTCATCGTGGCGCCCGAACGCGACACGCCCGGAATCAGCGCCAGCGACTGCGCCAGTCCGATCAGGGTTCCATCGCGGGTAGAGATCTGCCCGAGCTCGCGCTCGTGGGTTCCGACCCGATCGGCATAGCCGAGCACCAAGCCGAAGACGATCAGCACCGTGCCGACCAGATAGAGGTCGCGCGCACCGTTCTCGATCTGACTCTCGAAGGCCAGACCGAGGATTCCGATCGGGATCGTCGCCACGATCAGGTACCAGCCCATCCGCGCATGCGCCGTCGAGCGCAGCACCGGCCGATAGAGCGAGCGCAGCCAGACCGTCGCGATCGACCAGATGTCGTTGCGGAAGTAGATGAGCACCGCCGCCTCGGTGCCGAGCTGCGTCACAGCGGTGAACGCCGCGCCCGGGTCCTCCCAGCCGAGCATCGCCGGGACGATCAGCTGGTGAGCACTGGAGGAGATCGGCAGGAACTCGGTGAGCCCCTGCAAGATGCCCAGGACGATGGCCTCGATCAGCGACACGGCCGCCGCAGCCTAGTGAGAAGCCCGGCCGCCGCCGCAGCCGGTAAACTCGCGGGCCGAATGAAGGCTCGAATCACCCTTCTCGCCAGCTTCGCCCTCACGGCATGGCTGCTCTACGCCGTTCCCGCCTTCGCAGGGGACAACGGCGAGGGCCTCGTAGGCGAGACCGACGATCGGATCATCACGTTCTTCTCGCTCGGCGTGGTCGTCTTCTTCGCGCTGCTGGTCACCCTGCTCTCCTGGCTCCAGTCGACGCTGGACAAGCGCAAGGAGCAGCGCAAGGGGGCCAAGGTGCGCGACATCGTCGGCTGGTAAATCCCGGCTGCGGGCCGGCGCCTGGCGGCGTCATCGGCCCGCTTGATTTGGCAGAGCCAAACCTGCGGGGCCTGCTTCCTTGCCAGGCTTGGCTCTCGAACCGGATTCCGCGGTCTTTTCAGAAGGTTCACATGAGGGGCCCGCGGAGGCGCGAGTATTCGTCGTGCAGTCTCCCCCACGGCACGCGGCCCCGGCTTCCCCGCACGGGGCCGCTGCTCTTTCGGGGCTAGAGTGCGGGCGCGATGGGGATCGACGCCGATCAGGTGATCTACGAGCGGCGCGGCGCTGCCGCGATCGTGACGATCGACCGTCAGAAGCGTCGCAATGCGGTCGACGGTCCGACGGCGGACCTCCTGCAGGCGACTTTTGCGCGCTTCGAGGAAGACGACGACGCGCGCGTGATGGTGCTCGCCGGCGCCGGCGGGGAGGCGTTCTGCGCCGGCGCCGACCTGAAGGCGATCGATAGCTTCGGCCCGCGACTCGACGCCCCGGGCGGG
>CAMLNW010000010.1 GCA_946481495.1 uncultured Actinomycetes bacterium | reverse complement strand
CACGCACGGCTCGCTGCTGCGCCAGATCCCGGGCATGACGCCGTCGCTACTGCAGCTGCCGCAAGGCTGCGCCTTCCGCCCGCGCTGCCGCTTCGCGGTCGAGCATGCCGGTGCGGTGGCCTCCGCGAACGAGGAGGCGGTCCGCGCCTGGGACACCGTCCTGCACGAGCGCTGGAAGAAGAACCGCAAGGTGTTCGTCGGTGCGCTCGACGGAATGACCGAGGAGTTCTTCGAGCGCTTTCCCCCGCCCGACAGCGGGCGCTGCATCGACGTCGGCTGCGGGTTCGGCGAGACGACGCAGCAGCTCGCGCGGCTCGTCGGTCCCGAAGGGTTCGTGCTGGGCACCGACTCGTCGCCGCGCTTCATCGAGGATGCCCGCCGGGAGGCGGCGGAGGCGGGTGTCGAGAACGTCGAGTTCGAGGTCTCCGACGCTCAGACGGCCGAGTGGGATCGCGTCTACGACTACGCCTTCTCGCGGATGGGGACGCAGTTCTTCGCGATGCCCGTCCTGGCGATGCGGGCGATTCGCGGTTCACTGAAGCCTGGCGGCGAGCTGCGCAAGATCTGCTGGCGCCGCAAGTCCGAGAGCGCGATGTGGGCGGAGGCCGAGCGGGTCGTCGAGGGCTTCCTCTCGCGGCCCGAGGAGTACGAGGCCGACACCTGTGGCCCTGGTCCGTTCTCGCTCGGCAACCCGGAGACGACGACCGGCATCCTCGAGGCGGCCGGCTTCGCGGACATCGAGCTCCACCAGAAGGACTTCGACTACTACGTCGGCGAGGACCTCGATGAGGCGCTCGACGCGCTGCTCGCGATCGGCCCGGCCGCCGAGCTGATCCGCATCAACGGCGAATACGGAGACAGCCGCCGCGACGAGATCGCCGAGGCGCTCGCGGAGCGTCTCTCGGAGTGGCGCCAGCCCGATGGCTCGATCGTAGGACGGGCCGCCGTCTGGTTCGTCACCGCCGTCAACCCCGGCTAGCGAACTTACGAAGAGGGTGCGCCGGAGCCCCTAGTCCTCCCAAGGAGCCCCGGCGCGGTGACCACAACCAAGGAGCTTGATTCGCAAGCAAGGTCCATGGTGGCGGCCACCCTCAAAGCGGGCCTAAAGGTCTTCCTAAGCTGATCTAAAGAAGCTAAGCCTGCGAACCGCGCGCCATCTTGCGCAGGTCGAGGGCCTCGTCGAGTGTTGCCTCGTCGACGCCCTTCTCGATCGCGACCTCGCGGATCGTCCGCCGCGAGGCAACCGCCTCCTTGACGATCTCGGTCGCCTTGTCGTAGCCGATGTGGGGGTTGAGCGCGGTGGCGATCGCCGGGGTCGACTCGGCGTTGCGGGTCAGCGCGTCCTCGTTGGCCTCCAGACCGTCGATGACCTTCTCGGCGAGCAGCGTCGACGCGCTGGCGAGGATGCCGATCGAGTCGAGCAGGTTGCGCGCGATCATCGGCACGCGGACGTTGAGCTCGAAGTTGCCCTGCGTGCCTGCGACCGTGATCGCCGTGTCGTTGCCGATCACCTGCGCGGCGACCTGCAACACGACCTCGGGGATCACCGGGTTGACCTTGCCCGGCATGATCGACGAGCCCTTCTGCAGCTCCGGCAGCGCGAGCTCGCCGAAGCCGGTGCGCGGGCCCGAGCCCATGATCACGAGGTCGTTGGCGATCTTCGTCAGCGAGACCGCGACGACCTTGAGCGCGCCCGAGAGCTCGACCAGCGCGTCGCGGTTGGCCTGCGCCTCGAACGGGTCGGCCGGGCCCTCGACGTCGATCCCCGTCGCCTCGCGCAGCTTCTCGCGCACGCGCGCGGCGAACTCGGGGTGGGTGTTCAGGCCGGTGCCGGTCGCGGTGCCGCCGAGCGGGATCTGCGACGCGCGCGGCAGCGCGTCGGAGACCCGGTCGTGGCCGAGCGACACCTGCTTCGCGTAGCCCGCGAACTCCTGGCCGAGCGTCACCGGCACCGCGTCCATCATGTGCGTGCGACCGGCCTTGACGACGTCGCGCCACGCGTCGGCCTTGATCTCGAGCGCGCCCGACAGCTTCTCCAGCGCCGGCAGCAGCTTGCCCTTCGTCTCCGAGACCGCGGCCAGGTGAACCGCCGAGGGGAAGACGTCGTTGGACGACTGGCCCATGTTGACGTGGTCGTTGGCGTGCGCACCGTCGCCTGCGAGGTTGGCGATCACCTCGTTCGAGTTCATGTTCGACGAGGTGCCAGAGCCGGTCTGGAAGACGTCGATCGGGAACTGGTCGTCGTGGTCGCCGCGGGCGATCTCGTCGCCGGCGGCCGCGATCCGCTGCGCGATCGCCGCGTCGAGCAGGCCGAGGTCGCCGTTTACGCGCGCCGCCGCCGCCTTGACGTGGCCGAGCATCCGCACGACTGCCGTGGGCACCCGCTCGCCCGACACCGGAAAGTTGTCGATCGCCTTGCTCGTCTCCGAGCCCCACAGCTGCTGCTCGCCTGCCATTGCGCTTAGCGCTCCTTCGGTCTACTACGGACGGGGAAGACGCCCAGGCTATTGGAGCGCCAGCGTGCACCGCCGTGCGCGCGGCCTCCGGCGGCGAACCGGTGCATTCGCTGTGTGGGGCAGGCGGGAATCGCAAACCCGTGGTCCGATCGCTACTTGCCCCTGATCCACACCGACTTCGAGCAGACCGCGACCGCGCCGAGCGACCCGCCGGCGAAGAAGCGCTTCTGCAGCCGTTGCGGCGAGCCCGCGATGGACCCGCCAGCCGGCGCCGAGCCACCCGCGCTCGAGCAGCGCGTCTGCGGAATCTGCGGCATGGGCGTCCTGCTGCGCTGCAACCCCGACGCGCTGCCGGGAGCGGGCGCCGCCTTCCTGATCACCAATCACGCGCTCGAGATCGCCGCCGTCAGCGAAGCCGCCGAGGCGATCTTCGCCCCCGAGGAGCAGCTGACCGGCACCAATCTGATGGACGTGCTGAGCAGCACGGTTGGCGATCGGCGAATGGCGAAGACGGTCAGTCGCGCGGCGCTGCGTGTCCACGACGCGGTCACCGTTCCCGTCCGTCTGGCCGGCGACAAGGCCGAGGAGATCGGCACGATGGCCGCGCGGATCTCGACCTGCGGCCCGCCACGCGCCGCGCTGATCGCCGTCGAGCCGACGCATTTCGGTCGCCGGCCGTCCGGCTGAGCCGCGGCCCTCGCTGTTCGCCTCGAACGTTCGTCCACGCGTGCAATTAGCCCTGCACGAGTTGCGCAAACGCTGCCGAGACGGCACAAAAGTACGCAAGGGCTGCGCGGTTCGCACCAAAACCCCGTTCAAGGTCACGACTCCCGTGACCGATAGGGGTCGAGCGGCAAACACTCCATGTGGGTCGCGCGGCAGAGAAAGGAAACGGCGAGAAGATGAGCGGAATCAGAACCAACGCAGCAGCGGAGCTCCTAGGAGTGAGCCCGAACACGCTGCGCAGCTGGGAGCGCCGCTTCGGCTATCCCCAGCCTCGCCGTACCGCCGGCGGTCACCGTCAGTACGACCTGACCGAGCTGGAGTCGCTGCGCCGCGCGCTGATGGAGACGCACAACATCTCCTCGGCGATCGAGGTCGCCCGCCAGCGCGGTGAGGGCCCGTCCTCGCCGAGCCGCCTGCTCGACGCCTTCGACCACTTCGACGAGCAGGCCGCCGACCGTGTGATGGAGGAGAGCCTCGCCGTCCGCTCCGTCGACCGCTCGGTCGAGGAGGTCCTGCTGCCGGCGATCGAGCTCGCTGAAGGACGCGACGGTCGCGAGGCCGAGCAGGAGCTCGCCTGCCGCTGGGCGACTGGCTGGATCCACGCGGCCCGCCGCGTCGTGCCGTCGCCGACCCGCCCCCAGGGCGTGATCCTCTTCGACGCCTCGAATGGGCTCGACCTCGAGTCGCTGCACGTCCAGGCGCTCGAGCTGGCGATCCGGCGTGCCGGCTTCCGTTCCATCCTTCTGAGCTTCGACCTACCGCCGGAGCGCGTCGCCCGTGCGATGCGCGCTGTCGAGCCGACCGCGTTCGTCTTCTGTGGCGGCGAGGCCACGCTCGAGGTACTGGGCCGGCTCGTCTACACCGTCCGCCAGGTCGGCTCCGCCGCGCCGGTCTTCGAGTACCGCGAGGCGATGCCGGTCACCGGCGACCACTCGATCCCCTCGCTCGGCTCGACGCCGACCGAGGCCGCCGACAACCTCAAGCAGTACGTCGACACCGGCAAGATCGAGCACACCAAGGTCGTCGCCGACGACGCCGAGGCCGACGAGGCCCCCGCCAAGCCGGTTCGCCTCGCCGCCCAGCGCTGACGGTTCTTCGCAGTTTGCGGGAATCGTCCGCTGTCGTGCCTAGCATCGCGGCAGATGAGCTTGGAGGTGGTGGATCCGCTGGCGCACCGGGCGCTACAGGCGCTGATGCGTGCGGAGACGTCTGTCCGGCGCGTGTTAGCCGCCGACCTCGAGCGTGAGGGCGTGTCGGCCGCCGGATTCTCGGCACTCGTCGTTCTGACGACCGCCGGCGGATCGCTCGAGCTGCGCACGCTGCGTCGCCGCCTCGGCTGGTCGAAGGCAAACGCGACCGAGGTCACCGCGACGCTCGAGTCGCGCGGCCTCGTGATCCGCCACCGCCTCGAGCGCGCCGTCGCGCTCGATCTCACGCCCGCCGGCCGCTCGGTCGTCGAGCGGCTCTTCCCCGCTCACGCCGACCGCGTCACCAACGCGTTCTCGCGCCTCGATGACGACGAGAAGCGCAACCTCGCCGACATCTGCCGCAAACTGGCGGCCTGAGCGCTCAGCGCCCAGGCAAGGCTGGCTTGCAGGGGACCGAGTCGCGGTAGGTGTAGTCGCTGCCGTTGCTGAAATAGCCGCGTAGCTCGTAGGGCCAGCGGCGGCTCTTCGGGCAGGAGGTCGACTCGATCAGGTTGCCGCGCCCGATCTTGATCTCGATCGATCCGGCTGCGATCGGGATGCCGGCGACGATCTGGAGCACCATTGGCACCTTGACCGACGCCTTGTACTTCCACTTGCCGCGCGGGAACTCCTGGATCCGCACCGGGATCGCCTCGCGGACGAGCGCTGGGCGATAGAGCGTGACGTAGGCCAGCGCGAGCTTGTTGCCGCCATTGAAGATCTCGATCCGCGGCCGAGTGATCACCTCGTCGGCGTAGGCGACACCGGTGCCGGACCCAATCCGCGAGCGCTTCGGGCAGCGCTCGGGGCCGTAGCGGTTGAGCGTCTGGCGGTCGCAGCGCGGGAAGTCGTCGCCGTTGTAGTTGCCGTGACGGGGAAACAGCGCATAGCCGCCTTGGAAGATCGGCTTCTCGTAGCCCGGCTCCGTCACGGCCTCCGCTGACATGCGGAGCACGACCGGTTGTGGGTCCTTTGGCGTCCCCGCCCGGTTTGGGGTCACGCTCGCCTTGGCCGTGAAGGTGGTCAGGTTCGGCGGCGTGTCAGTGAAGTTCTCCGGTTGCTGGGCGTGCCCAGGTACGGCGAACAGGACAACCCCCACCAGCGCGACGATTCCGACAATCGAAAACTTCGGCATCTCCACCTCCCGCGCCGACCATACCCGCGGCCTGGGCCGGCTGTCCAGGTGCCTATGGCAGCCGGCCGTAGAATCCCCGGGCCGATGTCCCGCTACGAGCCCGTCGACTCGCGTCAGTCGTTCCCCGCACTGGAGGGGGGGATCCTCGAGCGCTGGCGCGAGCGCGACGTCTTCCACGAGTCGGTCCGTCGCCGCGAGGGGGCCGAGTCATTCGTCTTCTACGAGGGCCCGCCGACCGCCAACGGCCGTCCGGGCTCCCACCACGTGCTCTCGCGCGTGTTCAAGGACGTCTTCCCGCGCTACCAGACGATGCGCGGCAAGCAGGTGCGGCGCAAGGGCGGTTGGGACTGCCACGGTCTGCCGGTCGAGCTGGAGATCGAGAAGGAGCTCGGCCTCGCGCACAAGCGCGACATCGAGGACTACGGGATCGACAAGTTCAACGCGAAGTGCCGCGAGTCGGTGCTGCGCTACATCGACGAGTGGAACCGCCTGACCGAGCGGATCGGCTTCTGGCTCGACACCGACGACGCCTACTTCACGCTCGACGACGGCTACGTCGAGTCGGTCTGGTGGACGCTCAAGCAGGTCTGGGACAAGGGGCTGCTCTACGAGGGCAACAAGGTCGGGCCGTACTGCCCGCGCTGCGGGACGGGCCTTTCCAGCCACGAGGTCGCGCTCGGCTACAAGGACGTCGTCGACCCGTCGATCTACGTGCGGTTCCCGCTGCTCGACGAGACGGGCGCCAACGCCGGCGAGTCGCTGCTGGTCTGGACGACGACGCCGTGGACGCTGCCGGGCAACGTCGCGGTCGCCGTGGCGCCGAAGGTGACCTACGTCCGCGCACGGGTCGGCGACGAGACGCTGATCTTGGCCGAGCCGTTGGTGGCGAAGGTGCTCGGTGAGGGCGCCGAGATCGTCGAGCGCTTCCCCGCCGCCAATCTGATCGGCCGCTGCTACCGCGGGCCGGTCTTCGCACTCGGTGACGGTGGTCCCGCAAACGCCTTCAGCGTGATCGCCGGCGACTTCGTCACGACCGAGGACGGCACCGGCCTCGTCCACCTCGCGCCGGCCTTCGGCGAGGACGACTTCGACGCGGCGGCGGCCGCCGACATCTTCGACCCCGCCGACCAGGGCGGCCCCGCGCTCTACAACCCGGTCAAGCGCGACGGCACCTTCGACGAGCGCGTCAGCGGTTTCGAGGGGAGCTTCGTCAAGGACGCCGACGTGACTGCCGCGCTGATCGCCGACCTCGATGGCCGCGGCCTGCTCTTCAAAGCCGAGGACTACGAGCACTCCTACCCGCACTGCTGGCGTTGTGACACGCCGCTGCTCTACTACGCGAAGTCGAGTTGGTACGTGCGCACGACGGCGGTCAAGGACGAGCTGTTGGCCGCCAACGAGGCGGTCACCTGGTACCCCGAGCACATCAAGCACGGCCGCTTCGGCAACTGGCTCGAGAACAACGTCGACTGGGCGCTGTCGCGCGAGCGCTACTGGGGCACGCCGCTGCCGATCTGGCGCTCGGAGGACGGCGAGGAGACGATCTGCGTCGGCTCGCGCGCAGAGCTCGCCGAGCTGACCGGTGGCGAGCTGCCCGATGACCTCCATCGCCCCTACGTCGACGATGTCGTCTTCAAACGTGACGGCAAGACGTTCCGCCGCGTGCCGGACCTGATCGACGTCTGGTGGGACTCCGGCGCGATGCCGTTCGCCCAGTGGCACTACCCGTTCGAGAACGAGGATCAGTTCGAGGCGTCCTTCCCCGCCGACTACATCTGCGAGGCGCTCGACCAGACGCGCGGCTGGTTCTACTCGCTGCTCGCGATCTCGACGATGCTGCGCGGCCGCGCCTCCTACGAGACCGTCCTCTGCCTCGGCCTGATCCTCGACGAGAACGGCCAGAAGATGTCGAAGTCGAAGGGCAACGTGGTGGTGCCGTGGGAGGTGCTCGACCAGCACGGAGCGGATGCCTTCCGCTGGTACTACTTCACCTCGAAGCAGCCGTGGGACGGCTACCGCTTCTCGCTCGACACGGTCGGCGAGTCGGTGCGCCAGTTCATGAAGCCGCTGTGGAACACCTACGCGCTGTTCGTGCTGTACGCGAACGTCAACGACGTCGAGCCGACGCCGCTCGCCGAAGTTGCCGACGACCTCACCGACCTCGATCGCTGGATCCTCTCGCGACTCCAGGCGACGACGGCGACCGCGATCGAGCGCCTCGACGACTACGACACGACCGCCGCCGGCCGCGCGATCGCCGCGTTCGTCGACGAGCTGTCGAACTGGTACGTGCGCCGCTCGCGGCGCCGCTTCTGGGACGGCGACGCGGCCGCCTTCGCGACGCTGCGCGAGTGCCTGGTCGCGACGGCGAAGCTGCTCGCCCCGTTGACCCCGTTCGTCGCCGACGCGATCTACGAGAACCTCGACGGCTCCGAGCCCTCGGTCCACCTCTGCGACTACCCCAAGTCCGACGCCGCGCTGCGCGACGAGACGCTCGAGCAGCAGATGCAGGTCGTCCGCGACGCCGTCGAGCTGGGCCGCGCCGCGCGCGCCGCCGCGAAGGCGAAGGTCCGCCAGCCGCTCTCCGAGGCCGTCGTCGTCGCCGCCGATCGCGAGCGCGACGCGATCGGCCGCTTCGAGGACCTCGTCCTCGACGAGCTCAACGTCAAGCAGGTTCGCTACGTCTCCCAGGCCGACGAGCTCGGCCGCTTCGAGCTGAAGCCGAACTACCGCACGCTCGGCCCGCGCTTCGGCAAGGACATGCCGAAGGTCGCCGACGCCGTCGCCGGCCTCGACGCCGACCGCGCCGCCGCTACGCTGCGCGAAGGCGGTGAGGTCCACGTCGCGATCGACGGCCGCGACCACCCGCTCGGCGCCGACGACGTCTCGCTCGCCCTCCAACCGCTCGACGGCTACGAGGTCGAGCGCGCCGGCACCCACGCCGTCGCACTGAACCTGGAGCTGAACGACGACCTCCGCCGCGAGGCGCTCGCCCGCGAGATCGTCCACGCCGTCCAGAACGCCCGCAAGGACGCGGGCCTAGAGGTCCAGGACCGCATTTCGCTCACCCTCGGCGGCGACGACGCCCTGCTCGATGCCGTCCGCGCCCATGAGGCCTACGTCACCGGCGAGACGCTGGCCACGTCGTTGGACCTGAGCAGTGACGCCAATGGCGGCGCGACCGCCGAGCTCGAGGGCCGGATGCTCTCGATCGGCGTAACTCGGGCCTGAACCGCTTCATCGCGCGCCAGTGGCGAATATTGGCGAGTGGCCACGAGAGTGTGGTACGGTCGATTATCGGTGCTCGCGCCGTGGCGCGCGTGGCAGGGTTACTTCGACAGTGTGTAGAGAAAGTGGGGGGCAACCGTGCCCAGGCAGGAGGGGTCGCCGACCGGCGGGTGGCGGGGTGAGATCGATCCAAGTCGCTTCCAGGAGGCGAGCGACCCGCCGCGCCACCGCGATATCGACGACGCGACCGCTAGCCGCTTCGGTCGAGTAGCGACACGACAAGTAGTGCGGTCGCCGCGGGACGAGCAAGTCGAGCGGATCGCGCCCCTGATCGGGGAACGGGCGCTCTCCGATCGGGAGCGCGATCGAGATGAGCGCTAGCGCGACCTGATGGCCTGGTGGGGCTACAAGGCGATGGGAAAAGTGGTCTCCGTCAGCGCGCGCTCGGGCGCCGACATTGGCGAGGCGATCGGCTCCCAGGCAGCTCTACACGCTGCGGGGCGCGGCGCCCGGCGCGGGTTCCTGGCGCCCGGAGACCCGACGCCGCCGCCCAACGCGACCACCGACTACCTCGACTATCGCGGCGTCGCGCCCTGGTCGGAGGCCAAGCCGCTGGCCGGCTGCCAGTTTCCGCTGGGCCGCTACATCAAGCTCGAGAAGGGTGGCCGGTTGGCCGACGAGGTCGGACTGCCCGCCGACGTCGTTGCCCGCCATGCGGTCGTCGTTGGGCCGGCAGGCTCGGGCAAGACGCACAGCCTGATCGTCCCCTGGATCCACGCCGCGCTGGTGGAGGGCTGGTCCGTCGTGGCAGTCGACGTCAAAGGTGACCTTCACGACGACTACCTCCGGTACAAGGACGCCAGCGGGTCGGGCGCGCTTGGCGCTCAGCTGAGGCGCTGGGACTTCACCGATCCGCGCCGCTCCACGCCGTGGGAGTGGACCGCGGAGCTGCACGACGACGCGCGCATCGACGCGGCCATCACGGCTCTCCTAGGACGGCGCGCGGAGCAGTCGAGCACCGACCCGTTCTTCTACCGCCGTGACTACCGCACCCTGCGTGGCCTGCTGCTCTTCGCCTACGCGACGCTGCCCGACTGCCGGACGGCCGGTGACCTGGTTCGTGCGCTCGAGAACGACGCCGAGCTCGAGCGGCTCGTGCTCGCCAGCCCACGCGCCCCCGGCGCAGCGGACCTGCTCGCCGCGCTGCGACACGCGGGGACCGAGTACGCAAAGGTGATCAGCGGGGTCGTCGCGGCGCTGTCGCCGCTCGACACGCCGGCCGTCGAGACGGTCACCCGGTCGTCCACCGCGCGGCAGTCGCTCGACCTTGCGCGCACGCTCGACGATCACGGCCTGCTGGTCATCGGAGCTCCGCTGCGCGGAGGGGAGATCTCGGCGACGCTCGCGAGCCTGATGCTCAACCAGCTCGCCCAGCGGCTGTACGAGCGCTTCGGATCGCGGCAGCGCCCGGTGCTGCTGGTGATCGACGAGGCGCCTCAGATCGTCGACCGTGTCGACGTCGCGCAGCTGATGGAGGTGTCGCGCTCGGCGGGCGTGGGCGTGGTGGTCGCGATGCAGGACGTCGCGCAGATCAAGGACGAGAACGACCGCTCGTCGATCCTCTCGAACGCAGCCGCCTTCACGATCCTGCCGGGCGCTAGTCCGGTTAGCGTCACGGAGTTCGGCAAGCGTCTCGGACAGCGGTTCGAGCGCACCGCGGGCCTCACCATGAGCAGCCGGGTCATGGGGGGCTCCGCCCCGACCCAGACCTTCGGGACCGAGGCGGTCCCGGTGCTGCGCGAGCGGGAGATCATGCATCCCCCCTTCGGCAGCCGCGCCGCGGTGGTCCACGTGAAGGCCGCGGAGCTCGGGGTGACCGCCAAGCCGTTGCTCGTCGACATGCACCGCGACGCCTGATCGCGCCGAGACCATGCGACCCAGTGCATCCGACGCCCAGGACCCCGAGCTGCCCGAGACCGAGGGCGTGGTGGAGATCCCGCTCGAAGACGCGGCGCCCGACGACGAGGTGCTGGCAGCGCTGGCCCGGATCGAGACGCGCCTGGCCGAGAACGAGCGCCTGATCGGTCGGCAGGCCGACATCGCGACGAAGCTGCACGCCGAGAACCAGACGTTGCGCGGCGGCGAGCTGCGCACGGCACAGGCGGCACTCGTCACGAGCGTGATCCGAGTCCACGACGACGTCCTCCAGATGGCGGCGGTGGAGACGGAGCCGGAGCGGCGGCGCGACCTCGAGCTGGTCGCCGACATGCTCGCCGACGCGCTCGCCCGGACCGGCGTCGATGCCGCGACGGCGGCTGTGGGCGAACCCTTCGACGGCACCCGCCACCGGATCGCGGAGGTTCGGGAGACCTCCGACCCGGCGGCCGACCGAACCGTCGCGGCCGTCCTGCGCACCGGATTCGCCTGGACCGACGGCACGACGGTGCGCGCCAGCGAGGTCGTCGTCCACCGGCACGTGCCGCGCGGCGACGACGAAGCCGCCGACCAGAACGACTGAAACCCAACCAGCGAGGCAGAGGAATGGACGCCAACAAGACAGTCTGGGGCATCGACCTCGGAACCACCTACTCGTGCATCTCGCGAGTGGACGAGAACGGCTATCCGGTCGTGGTCAACAACCTCAAGGGGATGCCGACGACCCCGTCGGTCGTGCTCTTCGCCGCCGCCGACAACATCGTCGTCGGCGACGCGGCCAAGGACGAGATGCAGCTCACTCCGGATCTCGTCTGCGAGTTGGTCAAGCAGAACATGGGGACGCCGGACTGGGCGTTCCGCGCCCAGGGGTCGGACTGGCGCGCGCAAGAGGTCGCCTCGTTCATCCTCAAGGAGCTCGCGCGCAGCGCCGAGCAGGCGACCGGCACGCCGGTCGAGGAGGTCGTCATCACGGTGCCCGCGTACTTCGGCATCGCCGAGCGGGAGGCGACGATGGCCGCCGGCAAGATGGCCGGTCTCGAGGTCAAGGACATCCTCAACGAGCCGACCGCGGCGGCGTTCAGCTATGGGTTCGCCCAGACGGGCGGCGACTCGGAGACGGTGCTCGTCTACGACCTCGGCGGCGGCACCTTCGACGTGACCGTCATCCGGCTCGAGCCAACCGAGAGCGGCGGCAACAGCATCCGTGTGATCGCCACCGGCGGCGACGACCGGCTCGGTGGGGCGCTCTGGGACGCACGGCTCGTCGAGCTGCTCGCGAAGCGGTTCGTCGAGGAGGCGCCGGACGCGATGGATCCGCTCGACGATGCCGTCGCGTCCGCGGACCTGCGCCTCAAGGCCGAGGAGATCAAGATCGGCCTGACCAGCCGCGAGTCGCACTCGGAGCTGATCGTCGCCGGCACCGACCGCGCCAAGGTGACGATCACCCGCGAGGAGTTCGAGGCAGCGACGCGCGACCTGCTCGAGCGGACGGTCGAGTTCACGCGCGACACGCTGGCGGCGGCCGAGGCCGCCGGCGCCGGCGAGATCGACCGCGTGCTGCTCGTCGGCGGCTCGAGCTTCATGCCGGCGGTTCCCGCCCGGCTGGCCGAGGCGTTTCCCGGTTGGAACCCGGAGCTGCAGGACCCGAACCAGGCGGTCGCCAAGGGCGCCGCGCTCGCGGGGCTCCAACAGGCCGTGATCGAGCTCGCCTCGCCGGACGGAAACGGCGCTAGTGACGACGGGACGCGCACGCCCCCCGACACCGAGAAGGTGAGAGAGATCGCCGAGGCGATGAACCTGAGCACGGGCATGGTGACGAAGCTCGCCAGCACCGAGTTCACGAACGTCTGCTCGCGGGCGTTCGGCGTGCGAGTCGTGCGTGAGGGCGCGGACCGGGACAACATCCGCGACCCCGAGGACTACATCGTCGACCACATCATTGCCCCAAACACCCCGCTGCCGCTTACCGGGCGGGAGGAGGGACGCGAGCAGACCTACTTCACCTTGCACGACAACCAGAGCTCGGTCGACTTGCAGATCTGGGAGCAGAACAGCCGCGAGCCGTCCGGCGACGTGGCCGCGAACAAGTTCGTCGAGGCAGGGCTGTTTGAGATGACGCGCGCCTACCCGAGTGGCACGCCGATCAAGGTGGCGCTGGGCATGGAGGGGAACGGCACGCTTCGCCTCCGCGCGACCGACGTCGACGGCCGCGAGAGGGAGTTCATCGCACAGTCCGATGGCGCCGTCATGACGCAGGAGCAGATCGCCGAGAGCACCGCCAAGGTGCAGGCGATGTCGCTCGCCGAGTAGCGCCTCACGATGCTCCCGTTCGACCCCGGCAAGTACCTGGCCGAGACGCTCAAGCCGTACGCGACAGGCGTTCGGCCGGGTCTGCCGGACCTCTTCGAGCGCTACCTGCTCGAGCCAGGCGATGACGATGAAGGCGACATCGCCATCCGCCTCGCCGACGTGAAGGCGCTCTGGGACAAGAGCCTCGAGCACGCACGCTATGGCGACCTCGTCCGCGCCCTCGCCGACGCGCACGAGGACGCCGAGATGGTGCTCGGGGACCCGAACGAGCGCAAGCGGCTCCGCGACGAGCTGCAGCGGTCGCGCGCGAAGGCCGACGCGGCCGCCGAGCAGGCGATCGGCGACTGGCGAGCGCTGCTGGCCGAGTACGTCGAGTCCGGCGGCCTGACTCCGGCGACGCGGGCGTCGCTGGAGCGGATCGCGGCCAACCGGGGGCTCGACGCCGGGCTGGTACGCAGCGAGCTCGACGCGGCGCCGGAGGCCGCGCCACCGCCGGTGATGGACGCCGACACGCGGCGCCAGATCCGCAAGGCGCTCCAGGACCTGGCACGCCTGGTGGGCGAGGAGCGGCTCTCGCTCAGCCTCTTCCACGCGATCGGCCTCGACGGGATCACCGAGGACGTCGCCGTCGTCCGCCGCCAGTGCGAGCAGGTCGACGCCCAGAACCGCGCACGGACATTGGGCCAGACGGCCACGACCTACAAGACCGTGCTCGCGCTCGTCCGCCTGCATCTGATCGACGCCGACCCCCGCGCGTATGTCGAGGGCTTGGTCCGGGACATCGGCGCGGACATGGAGTTCGAGGTCGCGCGCTCGGCGACCGACCGCGTGATCGACCCGGCCGAGGCCGAGGCGCTGCTGCGCGACGCGATGCGGCGCGGGTTGACCGACGAGCTCGCGCGAGAGCTGATCGCCGACCTCGCGCGCGACCACGGCGCCCGGCTGGAGGTGGCGGGCGAGGCGATCGACTACATCGCCTGCCCGGCTTGCAACGCACCGCACCCGCGACCGTCTGGCCCCGACGCGTGCGCGCGCTGCGGGACCGCTCTGTTCATCGACTGCCGCACGCCTGGTTGCGGGGCACGCAACGACGCGACGGCGTCGCGCTGCCGCTCCTGCGACGCCGACTTGTTCGCCGTCGCCGAGGCGACGCGGCGCCTGGCCGCGATCCCGCAGGCGCTGCGCGAGGGCCGGGTCGGCTGGGCGTCCGAGGAGCTCGGCGACATCCGCCGCGCGCTCGGCGAGGACGCGATCCCCTCAGCGCTCGGCGCCGACGTCGCGCGCGCGTCGGCGGCGGCGCAGGCGGCGTGGGCAGAGGCGGAGCAGGCGATTGCCGCCCGCCACCTCTACGCGGCGCGCCGGCAGCTGCGCGAGCTCGACCGCGTCGCGAGGGACCTGCCGGGCCCTGGCGGCGACCTCGCGGCCACGCGGCTGGCGGAGGTCGAGCGCCGCCTCGCCGACGTCGACCGCGCACTCGCCCGCGCGCGCACCGCGACCGGGAACGACCGCGAGACGGCGCTCTGCGAGGCGATCGCGATCGCCGAGGACTGCGACGAGGCCGCGGCCGCCCTCGAGACGATCCCGCCGCAGCCGCCGGGAGCGCTGGCCGTCGAGCTGGCCGCGGGCGGGCCACTCGTCTCCTGGCAACCCTCGGAGACGGCGGCGGCGCGCTACCTGGTCACCCGTCACGCCGGCGGCGAGCAGGCGGCTGTCGCCACGACCGACGGCACCCGCTGCGAGGACCGCGACGCGCCGACCGGCGCGAAGGTTCACTACCAGGTGGCGACTGTCCGCGGACGGGCGCGGTCGGAGCCGCGCCGGTCGGAGCCGCTGCTGGTGGCGCACGAGGTGCGCGACCTCGCCGTCCAGGAGGGCGACGGCGAGGTGCGGCTCGCCTGGCAGCCGCTGCCGGCGACAGCGCGCGTGCTGGTCCACCGGTCGGCGGACGGCGTCGCCGGATCGGTCGAGCTGGCCGGCGGCCGCGCCGGGCTCGTCGACGGCGACGTCGAGAACGGCCGCCGCTACGCCTACCGCGTGTCGGTCGAGTACGACGGCCGCCACGAGACGCCCGGCGTGACCGCCTACGCCCAGCCCGCGCCGCCACCCGAGGGCATCGAGACGCTCGAGCTGAAGGCCGAGGCCGCCGGCGTCCGGATCGGCTTCGCGCCGCCGCCGCACGGAGCCGTCACGGTCCTCCGTTGCGACCGCGACCCTGAGACCGAGCCGGGCGAGCGGCTCGATCCGGCGGCACTCGACGACCTCGGCCGGCGCCTGCGGACCGAGCCGAGCGGAGCGGTCGACACCACCCCCGAGGGGGTCTGCTGGTACCTACCGGTCACGCTCGCCGGTGGCCTGGCAATCGCCGGACAGGCGATCCGCCACCTCGCGCTGCCAGCGATCGAGAGCGTCTCGCTGACCGAGGCGGCGGGCCAGTTCAGGCTCACCTGGGAGTGGCCGGAGGGGGTCCGCTTGGCGAAGGTGGTGTGGCGCCGCGACCGTCAGCCGCACGCATCGGACGAGGACGGTTCCGAGAGCGCCTGGGTGCGGCTGGGCGAGTACCGCGACCACGGCGGCTTCACGATCGAGGCCGGGCCGGCCGGCAGCGGGTCGCTGTTCGCGGCGGTCGTCGCGGGACTGCGCACCGACGGCGGGCTGATGGCCAGCTCGGCGATCGCCAAGGGCGCGCGGGCGGCGATCCGCTCGGCCGCCAAGACCGACCTCACCTACGCCATCCGGCGCGTCGGCATGCGCAAGCGGCGGCTGGAGGTAGAGGTCGAGGCGCCAACCGGGCTGGCCCCGCCGCGGATGGTGCTGATCGCTCGCAGCGGCGACCTGCTGCCGCGCAGCGCGGCCGAGGGAGAGGTGCTCGCCCACCTCGGCGGCGACGCTCCGCTGAGCTCGTCGGTCGATCTCGGCGGTCGCGAGCGGCCGTTCGCCGTGCGCCTGTTCCTCGAGGCGTCGAGCTCCAGCGAGCGCTTCCAGGTCTCCGACCCGGGCGCCGACCAGCTGGTGGTGCGCTGACCGATGGCACGCGCGCACGAGATCCTCTGCCCTTACTGCTTCAAACGCTGGTCAACGCGGGTCGCGGCGTTCCGCTGCACGAGCCGCGACGCCGAGCATGGCGATCGCGTGGTCACCCACACTGGACGCCTTGGCCGCGCGTTCGCGGTCAAGCCTGGCAAGCCCGTCCGCTGCGACTGCGGCGCGCCGACACGGCGGGTCTGCCCGGAGTGCCACGCGAACCTGCCGCAGCGCTTCGCCGACGCGCCGAGCCGGTCGCTGGCGCTGATCGGTACCAAAGCGTCGGGCAAGAGCCACTTCATCGCCGTGGTCCTGCACGAGCTCGAGCATCGCGTCGGCCCGCGCTACCGAGGCTCGCTGACTGCGCTCGACGACGCGACCCGCGACCGCATCGACCGCGACCTGCATCCGCGCCTCTACGAGCACGGAGTCGTTCTCGACGCGACCCGCAGTGCACGCGGCGCGGCCGCGACCAGCGAGCCGCTGGTGACCCGGCTGACGGTCGCGGGCGAGGCGAGCAACCTCGTCTTCTTCGACGCGGCCGGCGAGGACCTCCAGAGCCTCGAGGTGCTGGAGCGCGAGGGACGCTACGTGACGCAGCCCGACGGACTGATCCTGCTCGTCGACCCGCTGCAGATCGCGGCGGTGCGCGACGAGCTCGCGGGCGTGGTCGAGCTGCCCGAGGCGACCGCCGACGTCTACACGATGCTCGGCCGGCTCGGCGGGATGATCCGCGAGGCGCGCGGCATCGCGCCCGGCAAGCCGATCGACGTCCCGCTGGCGATCGCGATCTCGAAGGTCGACGCGCTCGCCGGATTGCTCCCGCCGAACCACCCGGTGTTCGCGCTGCCGCGCCACGACGGCTCGTTCGACCGCGACGTCGCCCGCGACATCAGCGAGGCGATGCGGGCGGAGGTCGTCGGCTGGGTCGGCGAGCGGCTCGACACCCATCTGCGCGAGGAGTTCGCCGACTACGCCTTCTTCGGCGTCTCGGCGCTCGGCGCGAGCCCGGTCGACGGCCGCCTGCAGAACGGGGTCGCGCCGCTGCGAGTCGAGGACCCGGTCCTCTGGCTGCTCGACGAGTGGGGGGCGTTGCCGCGGTGAGCCACGGGCAGGCGTTCCACACCTCGTGCCGGGCCGGCTTGAGCGGGACGGCCGGGTTCCAGGTCAACGCGGCGACCGCCGACCTCGACCGTGCCCAGCTCGCGGCGATGGTCGCCTCCCACGCCCGCTACGACGCGCCGCGCGACCTGCCGTTCGAGCCGACGCCGGAGGAGATGCGCGCCTTCCCGGTCGCCCTGCGGATGACGGTCGTGCCGGACGTTGGGCCGGTGGTGTCGCGCACGGCTTACGTGGGTCGCGAGTATCGCGGCGCCGATGGCGCGCCGGACGAGGGGCGCTTCGGGAACTACTTCTGCCACATGATCGTCGGACAGCCCGGCGGCGACGCCTTCGACGGGCTCTACGCGGCGGAGCTGTGGGACGCGCAGCACTGGACCACGGACGAGTCGCCGAGCCAGAGCCTGCCGGCACTCGACCGGCTCGCTCCGGGCCCGCTCGAGCGCGTGCTGGAGGCGGTCGCCACAGCCCCCGACGGTGTCGCGGCGGCGGTGCTCGACGGGGCCTTCAAGGCGCTCCAGGACGGCCCGCCGCTGCTGATCGTCGACCCCGACGTCAGCCGAGCGGCCACGTGGATCGGGTGGATCACGTTCGCGCTGCCGGCCTCGCGAGCGGGGGAGCTGACGTTCAGCACCTTCGAGGGCCGGCCACACGATGTCCGCGATCTGCACGCGATCGTCACGACCCCGTCCTGTGACGGGGCGACGTCCGGCGCCCAGATCACGCGTGTCGACGTCACCCAGCCGGCTGGCGCCAGACCGAGCCTCTACGCGCGCGCCGCTACGCAGCTCGCCGCGGCCAGCGCCGACGCGCTCGCCGGTGCGGTCCGCCAGGTCGGTGACGGCGACCTGACCGCGGCGGGCGCACGGCTGGCGATCGCCGGCGAGGTGACCGAGCTCGTCGGCGACGACGATCTCGGCGCGGTGCTCGCCGAGCTGCTCGCCGCGACGGCCGCCGGGGAGGTCGAGACGGCGAGCGCGGCCGCCGCACAGATCCCCCCGGCGCCGGAGGCCGACCGGCGTCACCTGGGCGCCTGGAGCGAGCTGCACCGCGCGGCCCGCGACGCATCGAACCCAGCGGGGCGCGAGCTCGCATCGGTCGCGCTCGCGCGACTCACGGCGCACATCGACGCTCCGCTCGAAGAGCTCGCCCAGGTGCCGCCGTCGGCGCCGACCCAGCCGACGGTGAGCGGGATCGGGAGCTGGCTGCGCGCGACCGAGGCGGCGCGCGGGACGGACGCGGTAGGCCACCTGCTGGCGGTCGGCGTGCGACTCGGCCTGATCGGCCTGAACGTGGTGGTCGACGAGCGGGTTGCCGCGGTGGCCGCCGCGGAGCTGGACCGTCCCGGCGTGCTCGCCACGCTCGCCACCAGCCGAGCGGCCTGTCGAGCGATGCGCGAGCGGGCCGGGCAAGAGCGCACGTTCGCCGCCGTCGCGGCCTGGGAGCAGCTGCGAGTGGTCGCCGCCCCCGCGGAGCTGCCGGCGGCGGCGGCCGAGCTGGCCGGGCTGGCGCAGGGATCGCGCGAGGAGGCGGCGGTGCGTGGGCTGTGGGGCGCTGCTGGCCCGACGACGCGCGAGGGGCTGGCGGCGCTGGTCGGCGCCTACCAGTCCGCCGACCGTGCCGTGCCCGCCGACGACGTCGCGCGAGCGTTCGCGGCACTGATGGCCTCGCCGCTGCCGACCCAGACACCTGCGCGCGGCGACCTCGGCCACCTGCTCACCCAGCTCCCGCGCGACGTCCGCCACCGCCCCGAGTACTACGCGTGGGCCGCCGGGCTGGTCGCGATCGACGACGCGGATGCCCTCGACGAGTGGGCGCGCCGCACCGTCGCCGCACTCGCCGCGCCCAACCGAGCGATCCCCGACGAGCGCTGGAGCGAGCTGCTGGCGATCGCCGCGGAGCGGCTGGTGACACGGCGGCGGTCGGACGGTTTCGAGGCGGCGTTCGCGCGCTTCCTCGACGGCCGGTTCCAAGACTTCCCGGCCATGGTAGGAGCCGCGCTCGCCCGCGAGCTCGCGGCGGACGCAGATCCGGCCCGGTTGGCGGCCTCGGAGTTCGCGCTCTGGACGCGTCTGCGCTCGCCGGAGGTCGATGACGAGCTCCTGCCGGCGGCGTTCGAGCCGCTCACCAAGGGCGACCGCGAGGCCGTGGCGGAGCTGCTCGGGCCCGAGCTGGCCCGCCATTGGGAGGACTGGTCGGAGCGCCATCCGCGGCGCGGCATGGTCGCGCGCGCGCTTGGCCGGCGCGGCCGGGACCGGCACGAGCGATGAGCGACGCCGCGCGCGCAGTGGCGCCACCACAAGCGATCGCGCGGGCGCGCCGGCGGATGCTCGCCCTGGGCGCCGTCCTGACCATGGCCGGTCTCGCGCTCGTGACCGCCGTCGCACTGGACGCGCAGGATGCCGGCGAGCGGCTGGAGGCGCTTGGAGCGCTCGCCGCTCCGGTCATCGGCCTGGCCGGAGCGGTGGCGATCGTGGCGATGGTTCCCGCGAGCCTGGTGGCGGGCGCCGCCGGCTATGCGCTCGGCGTCGCCGGCGGAACCGTGACGGCGCTGGCGGCGGTCACCGCCGGCGCGGTCGCCTGCGCATGGCTCGGCCGCCTGGTCGGCACGCCGGCGGCGAGCACGGCGTTCGGAGAGCGCGTCGAGCGGCTTGCCGGCTGGGTGTCGGCGCGGCCGTTGCGCGCGGTCGTCAGCTCGCGGCTGGTGCCCGGGCTGCCGTTCGGCGCGACCAGCTACGCGATCGGCTTCACCGCGATCCCGGCACGTGCCGTCGCGATCGGGACGGCGGTCGGCTTCGCGCCCCGCTGCTTCGCCTATGCGGCGCTCGGCGGCTCGCTGCGCGACCTCGGGTCGCCGGAGGCGCAGGTCGCACTCGCGGCAAGCGCGGCGCTGGCGGTGGCGGTCGTCGTCGGGCCGCGAATCGTTTTCGGAAGAGCTAACCCGGCTGAGCGCCGGGCTGGAAGGGAGGGTCCTGATGGATGAGTTGATCGGCTTCTTCTTCATGGCGATGCTGGTGATGATCGCCCTGTTCATCGCCGGCATGATGGCGGCAGTCGGCGCGGTCGTCGGCAGCGCGATCGTCGGGCTTGGCGGGACGTGGGAGTTCCTACGGTCGGCCGGGCAACGGATCGCGACGCGCGGCGGCGAGGATCGCCGGCCGCTCGACCCGGAGCCAGCTTTCGAGCTGTACGTGGCGGGCCAGCTCAGCCGAGACCTGCGCAGCGCCGGCACGGACGCCTGGGAGTCGATGCAGCGGCTGCGCGCGCGGACGGCGGCGTTCTGGGAGGAGCACCGCGAGGGCATGACGATGCCGTTCGGCATCGGAGCGCTCGTCGGCGGCTTCGTCGGCGTCGCGCTCGGCGCGCTGGTGGCCGCGGTGCTGACGTTGCCGGTGCTGATCGTCGCCGGGGTCGTGATCGTCGGCGCCTGGATGATGATCGGCGTCCTGCGCGCCGCCGAGGCGGTTCGGCGAAAGCTGCGGCGCACCAGCTACGAGTGTCCCGTCGACCACGAGCGGTTCCCGCTGCCGGTCTACGTCTGTCCGAGCTGCGGGGCCGAGCACCGCCGCCTGGTGCCGGGACGCTGGGGGATCGTCAAGCGCGAGTGCCGCTGCGGCTCGGTCGCGCTGCCGACGATGGTCCTCAACGGCCGCCAGCGCGTGCCGCAGCGCTGCCCGTCCGGGCACCCGATGGCCGGGATCATCGGCTACGCCGAGATGCTGCGGATCGCGCTCGTCGCCGGCCCGCGGGCCGGCAAGTCGACCTTCCTCGCCGGCGCGCTGCACGAGCTCGACGCGCTGTCGAGCGACGGCAAGCTGGCGCTCGCGGTCGTCGACGACAGCCGCAAGGACTTCGACGCCGCGCTCGACGACCTCGAGCACGGTCGCCTGCCGGCGAAGACCCAGGTCGGCGCCAATCCGGCGCTCGTGGCGGAGGTGCAGGGCGAGGGCCGCTCGCGGGTGCTGTCGCTCTACGACGTCGCCGGCGAGTCCTACACCGGTGAGGACGAGATCCGCGACCTGCGCTTCCTCGAGGTTCCCAGCGGCCTCGTGTTGCTCGTCGACCCGCTCTCGCTCGACCGTCTGGCAACCGACCGTCAGGACGAGATCGCCGCGCTCGAGGACCGGCTGCGGCCGTCGCCGACCCAGCCGATCCGCGTGCTCGAGCGCACCGTGGAGGCGCTCCAGGCCGCCGGCGCCCCGCTCGACAAGCTGCCGGTCGCGATCGTGGTCGCGAAGTCGGACGCGCTCGGCATCGGCGACGAGATCGCCGCCCTGCGCGAGACCGAAGGAGACCGCGCCGTGCCAGCGTGGCTCGAGCGCCACGGCGGCGGCAACTTCGTCCGCGCCGTCGAGGACGAGTTCGCCAAGGCGGGGTGGTTCTACGCGAGCGCGCTCGGTCGCACCCCCGACCCGTCCGACCAGACCTCCTTCG
>CAMLNW010000009.1 GCA_946481495.1 uncultured Actinomycetes bacterium | reverse complement strand
ATGCTCGTCGAGGTCAACCCGCTGCTGGTCACCAAGTCGCGCGAGGTCGTCGCGCTCGACGCCAAGGTGACGCTCGACGGCAACGCGCTCTTCCGCCACCCCGACTCGGCCGACTACGGCGACGTCGGCGCCGCCGACCCTCAGGAGGCGATGGCCAAGGAGCGCGGCCTGACCTACGTCAAGCTCGACGGCGACATCGGCATCCTCGGCAACGGCGCCGGGCTGGTGATGTCGACGCTCGACGTCGTCGCCCAGGCCGGCGGCCAGCCCGCCAACTTCCTCGACGCCGGCGGCGGCTCGAAGGCCGAGGCGATCACGCAAGCGGTCGAGGTGATCCTCTCCGACCCTAAGGTCAAGGCCGTGCTGTTCAACATCTTCGGGGGCATCACCCGCTGCGACGAGGTCGCCAAGGGCCTGATCGAGGCGTTCGCCCAGATCCAGCCCGAGGTCCCGTTCGTGGTCCGCCTCAACGGCACCAACGAGCAGGAGGGCCAGGCGCTGCTCGCCGAGGCGAACCTGCCGAACGTCCACACCGAGACGACGATGGACGGCGCCGCCGCCAAGGTCGTCGAGGTCGCCAAGGCGGGGGTCCCGGGCTGATGGCCGTCCTGGTCGACCAGGACACGCGCCTCTGCGTCTCCGGCATCACCGGCAGCGAGGGCACGTTCCATTCGCTGAACAACCGCGCCTACGGCACCCAGGTCGTCGCCGGCGTCACGCCCGGCAAGGGCGGCCAGGACGTCGAGGGCATCCCGGTCTTCAACACCTTCCACGACGCGGTCGCCGAGAGCGGCGCGAACACGGCGATGATCTTCGTCCCGCCGCGCTTCGCCGCCGACTCGATCCTCGAGGCCGAGGACGCCGGCATCGAGCTGATCGTCGCGATCACCGAGGGCATCCCCGCCCACGACGAGCTGCGCGTCTACAACCATCTCGCGCGCAACCCGAACGTGCGGCTGGTCGGTCCGAACTGCCCGGGCATCCTGTCGCCGGGCAAGGCGAGCGTCGGCATCATCCCGGCGTCCTTCTTCAAGGAGGGCAACGTCGGCGTCGTGTCGCGCTCCGGCACGCTGACCTACCAGATCGGCTACGAGCTGGCCCAGAGCGGCTTCGGCAACAGCTCGATCGTCGGCATCGGCGGCGACCCGGTCCCCGGCTCCAGCTTCGTCGACGTCGTCGAGCTGTTCGAGGCCGACGACGAGACCGAGCTGATCGTGCTGTCCGGCGAGATCGGCGGCGACGCCGAGGAGCAGGCGGCCGAGTACATCGCCGAGAACGTGAGCAAGCCGGTCGTGGCGTACATCGCCGGCTTCACCGCCCCGCCCGGCAAGACGATGGGCCACGCCGGGGCGATCGTCTCCGGCTCCAAGGGCACCGCCGCCGCCAAGGCCGAGGCGCTCGAGGCCAAGGGCGTCCGCGTCGGCCGCACCCCGACGGAGGTCGCCCAGATCGCCGTCGAGACCCTCCGCGGCTAATAGCCACGCCGACCGGCGACGTACCATTGGCGCATGCGCGCTGACCTCGACAGTCTGCCCGGCGCCGACCTCGTGGTCGCCGGCATGTCCGATCTGCAAGCCGGAAGGGATACACCGGACGCGGCTCTAGTTCGCATGGCCGCTCCGCGCCTACGAGAGATAGGAATCGCCGTGCCCCAGTCCGTATCCGATCAGCCTGGGTCCCACCGCCTCTACGAGCTCCTCTCCGAACGCGACCCCGCTGGCGCCTACAGCCGCTACAACGCCCTCCTGGGACGCATGGCAAGCTTCGCGAGCGCCGCCGAGCAGCGTGCGGCCCAACGCTGACGTCGAGCGGATCCGCGGGCTCGTCCGCGAGCTGGCCCGGACCGCGAGCGAAGACACGACGATCTACCTCACAGGAGGCGCTACGGCGGTACTGCATGGCTGGCGCGACTCCACCGTGGACATCGACTTACGTCTCGAGCCGGACTCCGACGACCTGCTGCGCCGGATAGCGACCGTCAAGGACGAGCTTCACGTCAACGTCGAGCTGGCATCGCCTCCAGACTTCATCCCCGAGCTTCCCGGATGGCGCGAGCGCTCCCCGTTCGCCTTCAGCGAGGGTCGAATCACTGTCCGGCACTTCGATCCGTACTCGCAAGCGCTTTCTAAGATCTCGCGCGACTTCGAGCTCGATCGCGCAGATGTCGAGGCGATGATCGAGCAGGGCTTGGTCGATCCCAAGCGCCTGGAAGAGCTGTTCGGGCAGATCGAGCCGGACCTGTTCAGATATCCGTCGCTCGACGCCGCCGACTTCCGCGCGAAGCTCGAGCGGACGCTCGGCCGCTGAGATTCAGACTGCGGCGGGCATCTCGATATCGTGGCGGCTTCGTGAGCCCTACCGATTCCATCTCTCTCGCCCGGGGCGCCCCGTCGCTCGACATCATCGCCGTCGACGAGCTGCGTGCGGCGGCCGATCGGGCTTTCCAGAACGATCCGGCCGGGACGTTCGCGTATGGAACGTCGGCGGGCTATGGGCCGCTGGTCGAGTGGATCGCGGAGCGGCAGGGGATCGCCAAGGAGCAGGTGATCGCGACCAACGGCTCGATGCAGGCCGACGCGTTCCTGTTCCAGCTGCTGGTCGAGCCGGGCGACACCGTCGTCGTCGAGGCGCCGACCTACGACCGCACGCTGCTGTCGCTGCGCTCGCTGGGCGCGGAGATCCTGGCGATCCCGCTGCAGGACGACGGGCTCGACGTCGACGCGCTCGAGCAGGCGCTGCAAGCGGGCGCGCGGCCGAAGCTGGCGCACGTCATCCCCAACTTCCACAACCCGGCCGGCTGCACGCTGTCGCTCGAGAAGCGCCAGCGGCTCGTCGCACTCGCCGCCGAGTACGACTTCGTGCTGTTCGAGGACGACCCCTACGTCGAGCTGCGCTTCGAGGGCGAGTCGCTGCCGACGATGCTGTCGCTCGACCAGAGCGACCAGGTCGTCTACGCGTCGTCGTTCTCGAAGACCGTCTGCCCGGGCATCCGCGTCGGCTACCTCGCCGGCCCGGCGGAGCTGATCGGCAAGGCGCGCAAGCTCGCCACCAGCACCTACATCTCGCCGAACATGGTCGCGCAGTCGATCGTCAACGAGTTCTGCCGCTCGGGTGGGATCGTGACCTCGATCGAGACGGTCAAGAACGCGCTGCGCGAGCGGCGCGACATCCTCTGCGCGGCGCTCGAGCGCGAGCTGCCGGCGGCGCGCTTCGTGGTTCCGACCGGCGGCTACTTCCTCTGGGTCGACCTGCCCGACGACAGCGTGAGCGTCGGCGAGCTGGCCGAGCTGGCTGGCGAGCGCGGCGTCGTGTTCGTCAAGGGCACCGACTTCCTGCTCGAGGGTGGCGAGAGCTCGCTGCGGATCGCCTACTCGGGCGTGCGGGCGGACCAGATCGACGAGGCCGTCGCGCGGCTCGCCGGCGCCTACCGCGACCTGGCCGGCGCCAGGACGTGAACCAGCCCGAGCGGCTCGATCTCGCGAAACAGCGCGGGATCTGGGAGCTGCTCGGCGACGCATTCAGTCTCTACCTGCACAACTTCCTGACGGTCTTCGCGATCGGCTTCGCAGTCGTGCTGCCGGTCCAGCTGATCGTGTCGGGGATCGGCCTCGAGGAGCTGACCTCGGGCTACCGCGAGCGCGACAACACGGCCGAGCTGCTGATCCCGATGATCGTCAGCTACCTGGTGGTCGCGCCGCTGATCGCCGCCGCGGTGATCCACCTGCTGCAGCGGCTGGCCGACGGCGAGCGGCCACACGCCGGACCGTCGATCCAGGCCGGCCTCGACATCTTCGCGCCGCTATTCCTGGCCGTCCTGCTGTCCGGCGCCGGCATCGCGCTCGGGCTCGTCCTGCTGATCGTCCCCGGCATCTACGTCGCCGTCCGCTGGTACTTCGTCGCCCAGTCGGTGGTGATCGACGACGCGCGCTCGACCGAGGCGCTGCGCGGAAGCTGGCGCCTGACCGACGGCTACTGGTTCCGCACCTTCGGCGTGATCGTGCTCGCCAACGTCGCGGCGTTTCTACCCGCGTCGGTAATCGTGATCCCACTCCAAGCGCTCGCCGAGTCGGCCGACCGCCAGGCGATCGCACTCGGCGGAATGATCCTCACCGAGGCGCTGACGGCGCCGTTCGTCGCGCTGGTGTCGACGCTGCTGTTCTTCGACATCCGCGCCCGCCGCACGGCCGTGCCAAGCCAGCCGCAGCTGCCGGGAATCGGCGACTGAGGTCAGCTCAAACTTCGGCGCTACGCAGGCACGCGAGTGCCATGAACCTGCCGGTCGGGCTCTGGCGACGGTGGGAGAAGAAGCGGTCGGCGCCGACGAAGGTGTCGATGCCCGCGACCTCGATGTTGTCGCGCACGACGCCGGCCGCCACAAGGTCGGCGACGTTGCTCTCCCAGAGGTCGAACAGGTACTTGCCATCTCCCTTTGGGCGGACGACGTCGACCGCCGGAAACGCGTCGCGGGCTCGCTGCGCGACTTCGGCGCCGACCTCGTAGCTCGCGGGGCCAATCGACGGGCCGACGCCCGCCAGCAGATCGGCGGGATTGGAGCCGTAGTGGCGAGCGAGGGCGTCGACGGTGTTGCGCGTAACGTGGTTGACGGTCCCGCCCCAGCCGGCGTGAGCGACGCCGACGGCGGGCGTGACGGGGTCGAAGACGATCACGGGGACGCAGTCGGCGAGCATCACCGCAAGGACGATGCCGGGCTCGTGGGTGACGATCGCGTCGGTGTCGGCGATCGCGCCGTCGAGCGAACGCGCCCCGCTGCCGCGATCGGCCGCGGTCACGATCGCGACGTGCCCCTTGTGGACCTGCAGCGGCATCACGAGCGCGTCGAGGTCGGAGCCGATCGCCGCGACGACGCGGCGGCGGTTCTCGATCACCGCCTCGGCATCGTCACCGACGTGGAGGCCGACGTTGAGCTCGTCGTAGGGCGGCTCGCTGACGCCACCGGCGCGCTCGCTGCAGCCCGCGATCAGCCCGGCGTGGCCGGCGAACAGCTCGAACTCATGGAGCGTGATGCCGCCACGCTCACTCGGCCGCATGCTCGCGTTCCCCGACGATTCCAGCTCGCGCTAGCGGCCCCAGTGCTCCTTGGCGAGGACGAGCTGCTCGGGCAGCGCGACGCGCGGCGGCGGCGAGGGGTCGGCCTCGACGGAGACGGTCTGGGCGACGCTGTGGGTCACCGAGTAGGTGCGGTCGCCACCGTCGATGGCGACGATGTCGTCGTTGGACTCCGACAGGGTTCCCTCCAGCCCCGGCGTGAGGCCGGACTCCATCAGGTAGTGGAGCAGGTCCTCGGCCTCGTTCTCGAAGCGCAGGACCTTGACCTTGGCGCCAACCTCAACGTCGGCGAGCGGGACGCCGGGGAGGCGCTTGTGGCTGAAGATCGGGTGGCCGTGCGGGCAGGTGTCAGCGTCGCCGATCGCCTTCAGCATCCGCTCCTCGACCGTCGGCGACATCCAGTGCTCGAGCTTCTCGGCCTCCTCGTGGACCTGATCCCACGGGATGTCGAAGACGTCGGTGAGGAAGCGCTCGATCAGCCGGTGGCGGCGGACGATGTCCTCGGCGTGCTGGCGGCCCGACTCGGTGAACTCGATCGACTTGTCGGAGCGGCGCGTGATGTAACCGTCGCTCTCGAGCCGACCGATCATCTCGTGGACGGTCGGGGCGGAGACCTGCATCGCACGCGCGACGTTGGCCCCGGTCATCGGCAGACCCGCCTCCTGCAGCCAGAAGATGATCTGGAGGTACTCCTCCTCCGCGACGGTCGCCTGCTCGTGTGACATCGGTCTCCTCGTTGGGGCGGGCTTCTGAGGCCATGCTAATGGTCGTCTAGAGTGCCCGGCGGTGAAGCTCACCCCCGGCACACGCGTCGTGATCACCGGCGCCTCGCGCGGCATCGGCGCCGCTTTGGCGCGCCAACTCGCGGCCCGCGGCTGCGAGCTGGGCCTGGTGGCGCGCGGCGAGGAGGGACTACGCGCGCTGATCGACGGCCTGCCCGGCGACGGCCACCGCGCGCTGGTCGCCGACGTGGCCGACCGCGACTCGATCCGCGCCGCGATCGCCGAGTTCGGCGACGTCGACGTGATCGTCGCCAACGCCGGCGTCGCTCACTACGGGGCCTGGCTCGACCTCGACGAGGAGCTCGAGACCCAGATGACGGAGATCAACTGGCTCGGCACTCTCTACACCGTGCGCGCGGCGCTGCCGAGCATGGTCGAGCGCCGCCATGGGCACGTGGTGATCGTCTCCTCAGGCGCGGCGTTACGGACCTTCCCGGGCGCCGCCGTCTACGGCGCGACCAAGTCGGCGCAGCGCGGCTTCGCGGAGGGGCTGTGGCACGACCTCGACGGGACCGGCGTCGGCGTGACGATCGTCTATCCGGGCGAGATCGAGACGAACCTGCACGACCACCAGCGCGAGAAGCTGCCGGACTGGCGCCAGGGCCAGGAGGCCGACGTCGAGGAGTGCGCGGCGGCGATCGTGGCGGGGGTCGAGAAGGACTCGCGCAATGTCTACTTCCCGCGCGAGGTGCGGCTGCTGCGCTGGGTCCACGGGCTGTCGCCGCGAGCCGCCGACCTCATCCTGCGCCGGCTGCGCGGCCACAGCGCCGCGCCACGGAGCCGCTAGCGGTGACGCTGCCGCTCGTCCCGCCGATCAAGCCGCAGCTGGCGCGCACCGCGAAGGCGCTGCCGGAGGGTGACGAGTGGCGCTACGAGCCGAAGTACGACGGCTTCCGGATGCTCGCCTACCGCGACGGCGACGAGGTCTACCTGCAGAGCCGCGGCGGCAAGCCGATGAACCGCTACTTCCCCGACGTCGAGGCGCAGCTGCTGGCGATGCCCGCGGACCGCGTGGTGCTCGACGGCGAGGTCGTGATCGTGATCGAGGGCATCCACGAGTTCGACCTGCTGAGCCAGCGAATCCACCCGGCGGCGTCGCGGGTCGAGAAGCTGGCGGCCGAGACGCCGGCGGTCTTCCACGCCTTCGACGTGCTGGCGATCGGCGACGAGGAGCTGCTGGAGCTGCCATACGTGGAGCGGCGTGCGCGGCTGGAGGCGCTGAAGCTTGGACCGGTCGAGCTGACACCGCTGGTCGACAACGCCGCCGACGCCGAGCAGTGGCTGGAGGGCCACTCCGAGGGTGTGATCGCCAAGCGCGCCGAATCCCCCTACCTACCCGGCGAGCGCAAGACGATGGTCAAGATCAAGCGCGTTCGGACGGCGGACTGCGTGGTCGCGGCGTTCCGCTTCGGCAAGGAGCCGGGTGTCGTCGGCTCGTTGATCCTCGGGATGTACGACGCCGCCGGCGAGCTGCACATCGTCGGCCACACCTCCGGCTTCGGCGGCGCCAAGCAGAAGCTCGAGCTGCTGTCGCTGCTCGAGCCCTACCGCACCCACGAGCGCGGCCAGGGCGAGAAAAGCCGCTGGAAGTCCGACGAAGAGCTCGCCTGGGAGGGCCTACGCCCCGAGCTCGTCTGCGAGATCGGCTACGACCACGTCACCGGCCAACGCATCCGCCACGGCACCAAGTTCCTCCGCTGGCGCGACGACAAGGCGCCGGAAGAGTGCCTGCTGTCGCAGCTCGAGAGCTGAATTCACGGAAATCCGCAACTTCTGTCGGGTGCCGGTTTCGTCACCGGTAATGAGACAGGGGACACAGGGGTTACTCACTGCACTGGCCATCGCCGTCGCGCTCGCCGCACCGAGTGCGCAGGCCGAAGTACGCACAGAGAAGATCGGTGACTTCACGCAGCCCGTCTATGTGACGGGCGCGCCAGGGGACAGCAACCGGCTCTACGTCGTAGAGCAGCGCGGCACGATCCAGGTGGTCGAGAACGGCTTGGCGAAGCCTTTTCTCGACCTGAGCGACCAGGTTCACGGTCCGGGTGACCCGGATGCCGGCAGCGAGGAGGGAATGACGTCGATGGCGTTTCCACCCGACTTCCAGACCACGCGCCGCTTCTACGTCTACTACACCGACTTCGGCGGCGCATTCAATCGCGTCGACGAGTTCCGCGCGCCCACCGGTGACAGCGCGAACCGGGCAACGCGACGGACGGTGATCGCGATCCCGCACTTCGCAGGAAGTCACCACAATGGCGGTCAGATCCAATTCGGCGGCGACCTGCTTTACCTCGCGCCGGGCGACGGCGGCACTGGCGGCGCGCCCGCACGCGATCTCGGCAGCCTGTCAGGCAAGCTGCTGCGGATCGACCCGCGCGGAGCCGGTCCGGGCGAGTACACCGTCCCGGTCGGCAACCCGTACGTCGGCCAGCCGGGCCGCCGGCCGGAGATCTGGGCGTCGGGTCTGCGCAACCCGTTCCGCTTCTCGTTCGACCGCCTGACCGGCGACCTGACGATTGGTGACGTCGGCGAGAAGACGACCGAGGAGATCAACTACCTGCCGGCGGCTAACGGACGCGGGCGTGGCGCCGACTTCGGCTGGAACGCTTGCGAGGGCTGGTCGAAGCGAGGGACCGACGAGCCGTGCGACCTGACCGGATCGGTGCTGCCGGTGCTCGAGCGGACGCGGGCCGACGGCTACAAGTCGATCATCAACGGCTATGTCGTGCGCGACCCATCGCTGCCGTCGCTCTACGGCCGGCTCGTCTACGGCGACTTCTACGTCGACCGCCTGCGCAGCACGCAGCTCGCCACGACCGGCGCGACTGACGACCGCGAGGTCGGACCGCTGGCGGAGGTCCCGAGGCTGACCTCCTTCGGCGAGGACGCCGGCGGCTGCGTCTACGCCACCTCGTTCAACGGCCCGGTCTACCGCCTGGTCGAGAACGACAGCCGGATTCCGTGCGCGACCGGCGTGCCGTTCGCGCCCGAGGACACCCGGCCGCCTTCTTTGCGCGTCCACGTCAGCCGTATACAGCGAGTCGTCCGCCGCGGTGGCGCCTACGCCCGCGTTCGCTGCGACGAGCGCTGCCGTGCGACGGTCGCCGGGCGAGTGACGATCGGCAAGCGTCGCTTTGCGCTGCGACCGGTGACGCGGGTGCTGCCCGCGGGCCGACCCACCCGCCTATACGCTCCACTTGCCAGGACCGCCCGGCATGTGCTGCGCAACACGCTGACGCAGCGTCGCCTGCTTCGCGTGACCCTCTCGATCACTGCTCGCGACGCGATGGGCAACTCCACGCGCACGATCAAGCAAGGTGTAAGCACAAGACGCTGACCGCAAAGGCATGTGACCACCTATTGGTCTAAGGTAGCCACATGCAGACCGAAATCGGAGTCCGCGAGTTCAAGAACAGCGCGAGTCGCTTCATCGAGCGTGTCGAGGCGGGCGAGGTGCTGACGGTGACCCGGCGCGGTAAGGCCGTAGCGCGCGTGATTCCCGCTGGAATGCCACCGGGCATCTCTGAGCTGATCGGGTCAGGCAAAGCACGCTGGAATGGCCGCCGCCCAGCTCTGCCGGAGCCGATCAAGCTGCATGGAGAGGGTCCGTTGGCCTCGGACTATGTGATCGAGGGCCGGCGCTGATCGCGTACGTCGACACGAGCGCCCTGGTGAAGCTGCTCGTCGACGAGCCGGGAACAACGGAGACGCAGGCTGCGCTGAGCGATGCGACGGTAGTCGCGACGAGCGAGATCAGCTACGTAGAGGGCCGCGCGGCGATCGCGCGAATGCGTGCCGGCGGGCGGATCGGGACAGGCACTAGCCGTTCGGCGCGGCGTCTGCTCGACGAGATCTGGCTCGACCTACTCGCCGTGCCAGCCGATGACGAGCTGCTTGCCACAGCCGCCGAGCTCGCTGACGAACACTCGCTGCGCGGCTACGACTCCGTGCAACTTGCGGCCGCGACGTCACTGCGAACTGCCGGCGACGTGACGTTCGCCTGCTGGGACGCTGAGCTGCGTGCGGCTGCCGAGAGTGTGGGGCTCACGGTCTCGTGATGGGTCCGGCGCTGGTCGCGCCTGACACGTTCAAGGGGACTTTCGCAGCGACCGAGGTGGCGGCGGCGATTGCGCGCGGCCTGCGGGCTGGCGGGGTCGAGGCCGTGGAGCTGCCAGTTGCCGATGGTGGCGAGGGGACGTTGGAGGCCTTGTTGGCAGACCTGGGTGGCGAGTTGCGGACGGCGACTGTGTCGGATCCGCTGGGCCGGGTGGTGGATGCCGAGTTCGCGCTGATCGAGGGGCGCGAGACGACGGCTGTCGTGGAGTGTGCACGGGCGAGTGGGCTTGGCCTGGTGGCGGAGGGCGAGCGCGATGCGTTTGCGGCGTCGACGCGCGGGACCGGCGAGCTGATCGTCGCGGCGGTGGAGGCGGGAGCGACGAAGGTGATCGTCACCGTCGGCGGGTCGGCGACGACGGACGGCGGCGCGGGCGCCGTGGCGAAGCTCGAGGTGTGGTGCGACACCCGCAACGCCTGGGAGGACGCGCCGCGGATGTTCGGTCCGCAGAAGGGCGCCGACCCGGACACGGTGAAGCGGTTGGAGCAGCGGCTGGGCCGCCTCGCCCGCAAGGCGCCGAAGGACCCGCGCGGCGTGGCGATGACCGGCGCGGCGGGTGGCCTGTCCGGGGGCTTGTGGGCGTGGCGCGGCGCCCAGCTCGTCCAGGGCGCGCCGGCCGTGCTCAACGCGATCGGCTTCGACGAGCGGATGCGCGCCGCCGCCTTCGTCGTCACCGGCGAGGGTCGCCTCGACCGCCAGACCTTTCAGGGCAAGGCCGTCTTCGAGGTCGCGACGCGGGCACGCCAAAGCGGCGTCGCCTGCCACGCAATTGTCGGCGGCTCGACCCTCGACCCGTTCGAGGAGCGAATCCTCGACTTGCAGACCGTAACGGAGGCGGCGACGGTCGCCGAGCTCGAGGCGGCCGGCCGGGCGCTGGGCGCGGCAGTGCTCGAAAGCCCCGCCGGCGACGCCGCATGAAGGATCGTCGGGGCTCTGACCCGACACCTCTTCGGGCAGCTAGAAGGGCGACGGATGCTTGGGCGGGAAGGCGCGCTGCAGCCGCTCGAAGGTCGGGGTCTTGACGATCTCCGGTCCGGCGAGGACCTTGCCCTCGGGCATCGTCGCGATGCCCTTGCAGGCGGCGGGTCGGGTACGGGAGGTGCGGGTCGGCAACGTGGCGACGCGACGGCCGCGGCGGTCGTAGACGATTACGTCGATCCAGCCGCGTTCGTAGAAGCCACCATGGCGCCGAACACAGCGCTTGTAGTCAACGGCGTAAGGCATGAACACGGGGAATGTCGGATCGACGACCGACAGCGACATCAACTTGTAGCGGTCGTTGAGACGATCCTCGGCGACGAGTGCAGCGGGAATGAACGCCGTGAGGACGGTGAAGGGCTTGTCGCCCCCGGCTCGCCGCAGCAGCTTGCCCTCGACCCGTCCGATGTCGACCGGCATCTCGTGGCGGCCGCCATCCGGCCGGCGGTAGATCATCCGTACGCGCCCGACTCGATGGTCGACACCGCCCCTCACCATGTAGTCGCGAGCGCCGCCATCGCCCGCTGGGCGGATCAGCCGCCCGCCGACGTGAATCACGCCCGGCGACCAGCCGCCGAGGCTCGTACAGCCACCGGTGCCCTTGCGTCGCGGCGCGTCGGCCCAGCCAAACGTGACGCAGAAGGTGTCCATCGTCCGCCGCTTCACGCGCGGCGCGACGCCCGGCTCGAGGCCCTCGGTGCGCCGGAACGCGACCCACTCGTAGCGCGAGCCGTCTGGCGCCTCGCCGTTGTCGACGACGACCGGGGAGCCCGGCTGCCCCGGTGGAACGGTCGAGTTCAAACCGCGGTCGTCCTTGGGAGTCGGCGTCCCGCCGATCTCACCGAGCAGGTCGGCCGCCCCGTTCAACGCGGCGCGGCCGGGCGGCGTGAGCAAGGCGACCGCAAGGACGGCCGTTAGGACGGCGAGGACGAGCCCGCGCCCGGCGAGCAGCGGTCGCAGCCGGCCGAGCGCTCGGCGCAGCCGCGTCCTGACGGTCGCGGGCGGGACGCCAAGCATGCGGGCGATCTCGGTCGAGTCGTAGTCGAATAGGTGGCGCAAGACGACGACGGCGCGGTCCTCGGGGTCGAGCTTGGCAAGCGCGGCGACGAGGTCGTCGGGCAGGCGGTCGCCGTCCGGCGATCCCGGATCCTCGAGCTCAGCCACGGCGTCGGCGCTGACCTCGCCGCGGCGCTTGCGGGCGCGGACCCAGTCGATCGAGCGGTTGACGACGATCCGGTGCAGCCAGGGTCCGAACGGGCGGCGGCAGTCGAAGCGGTCGATCCGCCCGACGGCCGCCAGCATCGCCTCCTGGGCGATGTCCTCGGCGGCGGCACTGTCCTGGACGACGAGATAAGCGGCTCTGTAGGCCGAGCCCCAATGACGGCGGAAGAGGTCCTCGACCGCCGCCTCTCCCTGGATCGAACCGGTCACGCCTTCAATACGACCGCGCGACGCGAGGTGTTTCAACCCGTCCGGCCTACGCCATCAGCGACTGGATCACGGCCTCGTAGAAGCCGGCGCCGTGGGAGTCCTCGGTGCGGGTGGTGTTGGGGCCGGCGGGGAGGTTCGGGTCGGCGTTGGCGACGAGGTAGAGGTGGCCGACGACCGGGGCGACCTCGGAGTCCTCGTGCGAGTCGCCGACGGCGATGCAGTCGGAGGGCGCGTAGCCGCGCGCCTGAATGTGGGCGGCGACGGCTGCCGCCTTCGAGGCCGTGGCCGGCGCGAGGTGGTAGCAGCGGCGGTCGGCGTCGATCGTGCCGTTGTCGAGCAGGCGGACGCCGGCGTGGCCGTTGTCGGCGAGCAGGGCGTTGGCCTCGGCGACGTCAACGGAGCCGCGGAAGAGGTGCGTCACCTCGCGGCCGAGGTGCCAGGGGGCGTGGGCCTCGAGGCTGTCGGCGTAGGTGTCGAGCAGCAGCGCGGGCGCGCCGGAGTCTTCGACGAGTTGCCAGGGGGTCTCACCGTCGCGTGGCTGGAACTCGCCGCAGAGCCAGGTCTCCTCGCCGTCGACTACAAGGCCGCCACCGATCTCGAAGCAGTAGGCGGTCGCGCCGATCAGCCGCGCCGGCTCGGCGACCTGGCCGCGGCGGCGGCCGGAGATCGGCACGACCTCGACGCCGGCGCGGTGGCACGCCTCCAGCGCACGCCCCGCCAACAGGCTGAAGTCCCCCTCGCCGTCGTGGAACAACGACGCGCCACGCCCGAGCAGCGTGCCGTCGAGGTCGGTGTAGACGCAGCGCAGCGGCATCGGGTGCGAAGCCTACGGACGCGCGGCGGCGATCTCGGCGAACGGCGGGCGGTAGACGATCGCGTCGGTCGGGCCGCCGTCGTCGAGCCGTCCCTCCCAGCGCAGGCGCTCGCAGACGACGGCGAGCACTTCGTCCGCCATCGGGCGCAGCGCCGGCAGTGGCTGGTGCTGGTTGCGGCGCTCGCCGAGGTCGGACTGGGCGATTGCCGCGGCGCCGACGCGCTCACGCACATCGAGCAGCATCGCGGTCTCGACGCCGTAGCCGGTGGCGAACGGAAGCTGCTCGAGCAGCGTGCGGCGGGCCGCGATCTCACCGGCGAGCGGCTGGACGAGACCGGCGATTTCGGGGTAGAAGGCATCGAGCAGAGGCCGGGCCATGAGCTGGCTGACGCGGCCGCCGCCATCGGGCAGCTCGATGCCGTCGGCGGTGAACGGCCGGCGGTATGTGCCCTTGACGAACTCGACGTCGGGCTCGCAGATCAGTGGGCCGAAGAGGCCGGTGACGAAGCGCGCGTCGAAGTCGCGCGTGTCGGAGTCGATGTAGGCGACGAGGTCGCCTTGGACGGCGGCGAGCGCGCGCCACATCGCGTCGCCCTTGCCGCGGATCGAGCCGAACTGGGCAAGCGCGGCAGCCGCGCCACCGTCGCCGTCCGGCGGCTCCGCGCCGCCGAGGTCGGATTCCGAGACGACCTCGGCCCCCGCAGCGCGCGCCACCTCGGCGCTGCCGTCGGCGGAGTCGGCGTCGACGACGAGCACCTGGTCGACCAGTCCGTCGAGCGCCAGGATCCGCTCGACGATCTCGCCGACGGTGTCGGCGACCTCGCGCGCTGGAAGCACGACGGTGAGCATCTGCCGCTTGCGCTCGAGCAGCAGGTCGAGCGGGAAGTCGGCGTGGCTGAAGGCCCTGATCACGCCGTCCGTACTATGGCATCGCGTGGCCACCACACGGACGAAGCTGCCCTGGGAGGACCTCCTTCAATCCGCAGACGGCGAGCAGTGGGTGGCGCGCTCGCGGCTCGGCGCCCGCCGCGCGCGCCACCTGCCGATCCCTGACTCGCTCCACCCCGAGCTGCGCGAGGCGCTCGCGGGCGCCGGAATCGACCAGCTCTACGCCCATCAGGCCGCGACGCTCACGTCCGCATACGAGGGCGACACGATTGTCACCACCGGCACCGCGTCGGGCAAGTCGCTCGCGTTCAACCTGCCGGTGCTCGACACGCTCGCCAACGACCGCTCGGCGCGCGCGCTCTACCTCTACCCCACCAAGGCGCTCGCCCAGGACCAGGCGCGCGCGCTGCACGCGCTAAAGCTGCGCTACCTGCGCCCCGCTATCTACGACGGCGACACGCCGAAGGAGGAGCGCACCGCGATCCGGCGCCGCTCGAACCTGATCCTCACCAACCCGGACATGCTCCACGTCGGCGTGCTGCCCAACCACCAGGCGTGGGGCGACTTCTTCGCCAACCTCGCCTGGATCGTCGTCGACGAGGCGCACACCTACCGCGGCGTCTTCGGATCGCACGTCGCGAACGTGCTGCGGCGGCTGCGGCGGATCGCGCTCGCCTACGGGACCGAGCCGCGCTTCGTGCTGGCGAGCGCGACGATCGCCAACCCGGTCGAGCTGGCCGAGCGGCTGACCGGCTGCGACGTGGCGCTGGTCGACGACGACGGCGCCGCCCACCACGAGCGTCAGATCGCGATCTGGAACCCGCCGCTGGTCGACGAGCGGACCGGGGCGCGTGCGTCCGCCCTCGGCGAGGCGGCCGACCTGCTCGCCGACCTGGTCGAGAAGGAGGTGCGGACGATCTGCTTCCTGCGCTCGCGGCGCGGAATCGAGCTGATCCAGAAGTTCACGCGGCTGAAGCTCGAGGAGCGCGGGCGCGCGGACCTGGCCGAGCGGGTCGCGCCGTACCGCGCCGGCTACACCCCCGCCCAGCGGCGCGAGATCGAGCAGCGGCTGGTCGACGGCGAGCTGCTGGCGGTGGTGTCGACCGACGCGCTCGAGCTGGGAATCGACGTCGGCGAGCTCGACGCGGCGATCGTCGTGACGTTCCCGGGGACGGTCGCGTCGCTGCGCCAGATGTGGGGCCGCGCGGGGCGGCGCGGGACCGGCCTGGCGGTCTACGTCGCCGGCTCCGACGCGCTCGACCAGTTCTTCTGCCGCCACCCCGATGAGTTCCTCGAGCGGCCGGTGGAGAGCGCGATCCTCGACCACGAGTCGGAGGAGATCCATCTCGCCCACCTTTGCGCCGCCGCCTACGAGCTGCCGCTGTCGCCCGGCGACGAGGAGTTCCTCGGGCCGCGCTGGAGCGCCTACGCCGACCGGCTCGTGAAGCTCGGCCAGCTGCGCGAGCGCGGCGGCCGCTACCTGCCGCGCGGCGAGGGCTACCCGGCGGCGGCGATCCCGCTGCGCTCGGCGTCGCCGGACTCGGTCGCGGTGATCGAGGGCGACGAGGGCGAGGTGATCGGCTCGATCGAGACGGCGCGGGCGCGGTCGGCGGCCCACCCGGGCGCGATCTACCTGCACTTCGGGCGCAGCTACGAGGTCGAGGAGCTCGACGTCGAGCGGCGGCAGGCGCTGGTGCGGCCGTTCGTTGGCGACTTCTACACGCAGCCGAAGAAGGAGACCGACACCTACATCGAGCGGGTGCTCGACGAGCGCGAGATCGGGCCGGCGACGCTGTCGTTCGGGATCGTCTCGGTCAGCGAGCAGGTGACCGCGTACCAGCGCAAGCGGGTGACCGATCACGAGGTGCTCGACCTGGTCGCGCTCGACATGCCGGAGGAGCACTTCACGACCCAGGCGCTCTGGTACGAGTTTCCGGAGCAGGCGCTGGCGGAGGACTTTCCCCTGGACGTCCTCCAGGGCTCGCTGCACGCGGCCGAGCACGCGCAGATCGCGGTGCTGCCGCTGATCGCGATGTGCGACCGCTGGGACATCGGCGGGCTGTCGACGGCCTTCCACGGCCAGACCGGCCGGCCGACGATCTTCATCTACGACGGCCATCCAGGCGGCGTTGGGATCACGCGCCAGGGGTTCCGGATGTTCGAGACGCTGGTCGCCGACGCGACGCGCTTGATCTCCGAGTGCCCATGCGAGAAGGGCTGCCCGTCATGCGTGCAGTCGCCGAAGTGCGGGAACCTCAACGAGCCGCTGCACAAGGCCGGGGCGCTGGAGCTGCTGGGACGGCTGGCTTAGGGCGGCGTGCGCGGGCCGCGCTGCTGGGCGACCTGTTGCAGTCGCTCAGGTTGTCTGCCAGCAGGCCGACGTTCAGTGTGTGAGGCGAATCGTCTTGAGCCTGGGGGTCGGAGCGCTGCTGATGGTGGCGGCTCCGGGGATCGCCCAGGCCGCGACGGCCGAACCTGGGACGAGCGCGCATGCGGCCTCAGGCGGCGCCTCGGCGCCGCAGCCCGAGGGCTCGGGCGCGAGCGGTGGCGCCAGCTACGGCTCGCTGCAGCAGCTCGAGGCCGAGCAGGCCGCCAAGGAGCGCGCCGCCGCTGAGAAGCGGGCGGCTAAGCGCCGCGCGGCTGCGCGCAAGCGGGCGCGGGCGTTGGCCAAGGCGCGCGCGAAGATCCGCAAGCGCCGTGCCGCGGCGCGGCGACGTGCAGCCAAGCGCAACCCCAAGCCGGCCCCCGTCGTCCCGTCCCCCAAGCCGACCAGCGACCACACCTTCCCGGTCGGCGGCAACGTCTTCTCGTTCGGCGGCAAGGACGGCCGCTTCGGCGCCGGCCGCCCCGGACACATCCACCAGGGCCAGGACATCTCGGCCCCCTCCGGCGTCCCGGTGCTCGCACCGTGGCCGGGAACTGTCGAAACCGTCAAGTACCAGGCCGGCGGCGCGGCTACTACATCGTTCTCGACGGCGATCTCGAGGATCGCGACTACGTCTTCATGCACCTGCTCAAGGGCTCGACGCTCGTCAAGGTCGGCGACCACGTCGCTCGCGGCCAACAGCTCGCCCAGGTCGGCAGCACCGGCAGCTCGTCCGGGCCGCACCTGCACTTCGAGATCTGGGTCGGCGGCGGCTGGTACACCGGCGGGCAGCCAGTGGACCCGTATCCGTTCCTGCAGGCCTGGCTGAAGTAGCGCGGCGCTACTTCTTTCTGTTGATCGTCACGCTGAAGCTGCCTGAGAGGCCCTCGGTGGTCGCCTCGAAGGAGCCGATCAGATCATTGAGCGGGCCGGCGTCGAACTGACCATTCTGGAGCTTCTCGATCTGATCGCCGAAGTCGAGATCCGTGCTCTCGACCTGCTTTAACGCCTCCCTGGCGATCTGCTCGGCGTTCATGTTCAGCACCAGCGCGCCCTCCGCTCCGGGGACCGCCTTGGTCCCGTCCTTCGCGAGCGAGCCGGCGATCGTCGCGCTGTTCGAGAGCACGAAGACGTCGTTCTTGACGCCGAAGACGATCTGGTCGCCGCTCGCGGTGGCGATCGCGTAGAAGTCCTCGCCGGCCTGCGGCTTGACGAAGCCGACCTTCTCCCCGGTCGCGCCCTCGGCGATGTTCGGCAGCACCTGCTCGAGCTTGGTCAGCGTCTGCTCGAAAGCGGCCGGATCCTTCAGTTCGGCGCGCGCGCCGAACTTGCCGTCGAGGCCAATACTCACCGCAAGGTCGCCGTCGAGCTGATCGATCAGGTCCTCGTCGAGGTCGACCTTCAGCTCGCGCTCGATCTTCGCCTTGTCCTGCTCGAACGACGCGAAGCCCTCGGGGTCGATTGTCCCGGCGGTCGCCTGGGCGAACTCGAGCAGCTGGCTGGGGTCGCGCAGCGCGAGGTTGATGCCGCCTCGGTCGAGCACCTGCGGCGCGTCGGCGCCGGCGGCGATCGGCAGGTCGGCGTCGGTCAGGCCGTCGGGGTCGGTGGTCACGTCGATGTCAACCGCGACCTCCTTCGGCTCGAAGGTCAGCGAGATACCCGCGGTCCGCACGGCGGCGACCCACTTCGACTTCAGCGCCTGCTTGGCGTCGGGATCGGCCTTCAGCAGCTCGCCGACGTTCAGGTAGACGCGCAGCAGCGCGTCCTGAGACACGCCCTCGGTGCCGGCGTCGAAGTCGGACTCGGTCATGCCGTCGTCGCCGTCGCGGGTGGCGAGCGCGTCCTCGAGCTCCTGCTTGGAACCGGCGACGACGAGCACGTCGCCATCGATCGCGAACGAGTCGCCGGAGTCGTCCTTGTAGAGCTTGGCGCCGTCGGCCTCGCCGTCCTCCTCGGCCTTCTCGCCGTCGATCAACTTGTCGAGCGCGTCGCTGTCGTCGACCTGGATCGCCCCGACGAACGCGGTGTCGTCGTCGCCCGGCGAGTCGATGAAGCTCTTGACGTCGGTCGACCCGACGACGAACTCGTTGCCGAGCGCCTTCTGCAGGTCCTTGAAGTTCCCGGCCCGCTCCCCCAGCGCCTCCTCGAGTTGCTTCTGGACGTCGTCGCCGAACGGGAACTTGTCCGACAGATCGCCCGCCGCCTCGAACTGATCGCCCTTCGTGTCCGTGTCGATCGCCACCGCGAACGGCGAGTCCGCCGGCAGGTACCGCAGCGCATTGTCGAGCGGGCTCGACCCGTCGCTACCGCCCCCACTGCCGCCGCAGCCAGCGATCGCGAGGGTTCCGAAGATCAGCGTGAGGAGGGATAGCTTGCGCATGGCGCGCCAGGCTACCGAAGCCCTCAGCCGCCCTGCCGATACGATGCCTCAGCCCGGCGAGGTAGCTCAGTTGGTAGAGCACACGACTGAAAATCGTGGTGTCGGCGGTTCGAGTCCGCCTCTCGCCATCAAGGAATAGCCTGCAAATCAGCACTTTTTGATTTTGCCGGTTCGGGAAAACGGCCTCAGATTTCCCAAATGGATTTCCCTAGAGGGCGGTTCGATGGGCGATTCGGCCTTCTGAGGCGCATCAGGCCCGCCCGTTGGGCCCGAAGGGGCTCCACCCTTCGAGGAAGGGCTGAAGCTCATCGAGCGGAACGGATTCCGAGTCGTCTGGATAGGCCGCCTCGGCGGCATCGCAGTAGGCGTGTACCCGCTTTGCGTCGTGCCAGCGCTCGGCTTCAGCGCATAGCTGCTTACCTCGATGATGCTCGGCGTGTCGGTCACGGGCTCGATCGACCGCGACCTGCCATTGGCGTTCGCGTTCGACGGATTGGTGTTCAGCATCTCGTCGTCGACGTTCGTTTTCGATTGCTCGGCGCTCAAGGTCGCGCAGGAGAAGCGGAAGCTTCTCCTCGAGGTTGCCGGAGCGACGATCCGCCCATTTTGGCGCCCGCCTTATCCCGCCATAGCTCGAGACGGCTTCGATGCCGATACGCCCGGTGGCGTTCGCTTCGTACTCGGAAAGCGGCGGGTATACGTGTTGCTCTCGCGCACCTGACCAGGTGCAGTTCCTGTCGTTCCAGTAGGTCCGGCTTTGTAGTCCTTCCTCGCTTACCCGCAGCGCGGTGGCATAGCCTCTCACGGTGATCACAACGTGTCCGCGTCGCCCTCCCGACCAAGCATCGCGTCGGGCCCGAGGATCGCCCGCCGGAGGGGCAAGCGCGATTTCGTACCCGCGCCTTTCGGCCTCGACCGCTAAGCCCTGGAGTATTCGCAGAACCCGGGGAAGCGCAGCGCGAGAGACCTCATGCCGTTCGGCGCGCTCCTTGAACTGCTTGACGATTGGGTGATAACGGCTGACTCTGCTCGGAACCGGGACAGGAAGCAGAACCTCTGACGTGTCTTGGCGTGCCATGCGAGCGCCAGCGTAGGGAGGACGCCGGCCGTTGGTTACGACCGACCGAGCTCTGTCGGCCAAAGCCGCAAGGATGAGACCGCGATGATTCAGCGCAGCGATGTTCCGGGAAGCCAGCGGCTCTTCATCCTTGGAGCGGGCTTTTCCAAACCCGCCGGGCTCCCACTAGCGACAGAGTTGCTCGACAGCGTGCTCAACGAGATTGAGCACCTCAACGGCCGAACCCACCTACATAGGGCGGTCGATAGCTACTTGGATTACGCCGAAGCAACCGCGGGAAGGCGCCCGTTCCAAATCGACATCGAGGAGTTCGCCGCCTACCTCGACTACCGCCATACCTTCGGGGTGCTCGGGTCCGATACTTGGTCGCAAGAGGGCAATCGAGATCAGTTTCTATTGCGGTGGGGGATCGGTCGCGTTCTGATCAGCGCGACCCCAACCCCGGAGAAGACTCCCAAACTTTATCTCGACTTCGTGCACTGCCTACGCCCTCACGACGTCGTCGTCACCTTCAATTACGACCTCCTGCTCGAGAACGCCCTCGATTCCGTTGGGGCGCCCTACAGGCGTTTCCCCCATCGTTACTCGGAAGTACGACCTGGCGGGTCTACGCCTGATCTCGATGCCGAGACTGAGGAGATCTTGATCCTCAAGATGCACGGTTCGATCGATTGGGTAACGCGAACGTCTTATGACCGTCAACTCGCCTACATGGAGCGGCTTCAAGGCCGAGAGGGCGTCGAGTACACGCGTAAACGGGACCTACTGTTCGGCGAGGAGAAAGGTGTGTCCCAGACGCGGCCTCTCACGGAGGGGCCGCGTCCTGTGGACGATCCGCTCCGCGAAATCGAGGTTATAGACGACCTCGATTCGTACTACGCAAGTACGCAGGTCTCGTACTTCCATCCGCCGTTCGTGCTCGCCCCGTCTGAGGCAAAGCAGCTCTATGGGACACCCCTTCGGTCATTCTGGGAGGGGCTCCCGGGCTATGGGTTCGGATGGGCTGGTGTAGGGATCATCGGTTACTCCCTGCCGCCCGCCGATCCCTACGCGCGCCTCGTCCTCTACGAACTCTGCAAGAGCTACGTGATGGGCCTTGAGACACCTGGGTGGCGTATCGGCCCGATGAGCCCGATTTGCCTCGTGGACAAACGCGCAGGTAATGAGGAGGTCCATGAACTGCGACAACGTTTCCGGTTCCTTCCCCAGCGCCACGTTGTCGAGCGGTTGGATGGCTTCGACCAGAAGTGTTTCCAGGCGTTGTTCGCCGAGGTTGATTACAAGGCCGCCGACGAGCGTCTGCCTAGCCACCCATAGGCATCGACGTCGGGGAAGGTGAGGCACCAGCCATCGATGTCCGACGGCCGGTGCCCGGTGGTTACTAGCGTCCTGGGGTTTGAAGATCACCCCTACGCCGTTCTCACGGACGTGTCCAGCGAGTTGCCGATGGGGACGTCCCGGCTGCCCGACCACCTCCCGCATTCGTGCGAGAACCCGCTTCCCTCGGCGTGAGACAGCGGCGGCAGATCGGGCGACGACGGCCCTGGCGACTCGTCGGTCAGGAGACCGACCATGCCTGCTGCCAGTTCACACGCCCCTCGCTCGGGGAGAAGGCGAACGCCCTCGTTCTCACGCTTCGGTGCACTCAGAGGCTGGCGATACGTGCGGGCCGCGGAATGCGATCACGCCAACGCTCCAAGCTCCGGTCGCATCGCTCGACCGGCCCGCAAAGCGCGGCCGCACAAACTATTGCTATATGCCATACTTTGCGAAATGGCTACTGCCGTTCGCGACATCCTCCTGGAGCATGCCTTCGACCAATACGGCTTCGTCACATCTGACGATGCTCGCTCGCTGGGCATCGACGAGAAGCGCCTCGTCGACATGGAGCGCCGCGGAACTCTCGAGCGCGTCGCGCGCGGCCTCTACCGATTCAAAGTTATCCCGCACACAGGGCGCGAGCATCTGATGGAGGCCGTGCTCTGGCCACGACGTACTCGCGGCGTGCTGTCCCACGACACAGCGCTC
>CAMLNW010000008.1 GCA_946481495.1 uncultured Actinomycetes bacterium | reverse complement strand
CGCCGCCGACTACATCGACCGCAATGAGTTCAAGGGGATGATGCGGACCGGCAAGGAATCGGCCGACGAGGAGAAGGAGCGCTTCAAGGTCTCGCGCGCCTTCGGCAAGCGCGTGAAGGAGATCCTCGGCGACGCGCCCGACATCGTCTTCGAGCACGTCGGCAAGGCGACCTTCCCGACCTCGGTGCTGACGGTCAAGCCGTTCGGCAAGGTCGTGATCTGTGCCGGCACGACGGGCTTCAACCTCGACTTCGACGTCCGCTACCTGTGGATGAAGCAGAAGGAGATCATCGGCTCGCACTTCGCCAACGCCTGGGAGTGCACGAAGGCCAACGCGCTGATCGAGTCGGGCCAGATCCGTCCGGTGCTGTGGAAGACCTTCGGCTTCGACGGTGTCGCCGAGGCTCACCAGCAGATGCGCGACAACCAACACCTCGGCAAGATCTCGATCCTGGTCGGGGCCGAGTCCGAGGGCCTTGGCAAGACCGAGGAGGGCCCGGGCGCGATCATGGCGGAGGTCGGCGCGTGAGCGCCGGCTACCGCAAAGAGGGCGTTCTCTGCGTCGTCCCCTGGGCGATCAACCCGTTCCGCGGCGACAAGTTCGAGCAGCTCTGGACCCCAGCCGCCGAGGCCGCCCTCGACTTCGGCGCCACCGGCTGGGCCCTCTACCGCTCCCAGGAGGGCCAGCTCGACTTCATCCAGCACGCCTTCTTCCCCACCAAGGCGCACTGGGACCAGTACTGGTACTCCGACGAGCTCTCCGAAGCTCGCCTGAGCGTCCAGAACTACTACCAAGTGCCCCTGCTACCGACCTTCCACACAGTCGCCGGCATGGGTTTCCTGGACCCGGCTGCTGTAGCTACGACGGCGACGGCTCGCTGAGGACTGATCCCCGGTGGCCCGACGACTGCTGATCAGCGTCGTCGGAGCTGCCGCGAGCGTTGCCGCCATCGCTCCCGGAGCAGCCGCCGAAACGGCGGTGACCGATCTCGGTTCACGCGTCTCCGTCACACCGAAGCGGGCCGGCACGCTCACCGCCCCCCGCCCGACGGCGATCGAGGGCGAGCTCGACTGGATGCAGGACCGCGAGCGGCACCCGACCCGGCTCGAGCTCTACCTGTCGCGACAACTGTCCTACTCGACTCGCGGACGCCCGACCTGCGCACTGAGGATGCCGTCCAGCTGGGCCGCAGCCGCCAAGTGCCCGGAGCGCTCGGTGGTCGGCAGGTTGCGGGCCGGCGGGAACCCGCCGTTCAACGCATTCTGCAGCTCCGACGTGCTACTCCTCAACGGGGGCGGCTCGCGACTCTACGTCGCCGCGCTGGGTGGCTGCGCGCTGGTCGTCGACGAGGTCACCATCGGACGCGTGGCGTGGCTGCGACACGATCCGCGCTGGGGCTACCGCCTCGACCTTCCGCTGCCGGAGGTCTTCGAGCACAGCACATCGCACTCCGATGGAGCATTCCTGCACTACACGCTCGGCCGCAAGCCGGCCGGTCGCGAATACGACCCGGGGGTCGATCCCGCCCCCGGCCCGTCCGGCTACTGGCGCAACACCGGTTGCCCGGCGAGCGGCCGACACGCCGCCACAGCCGTGATCTCCACCGCCGGGACGAGCGCTACGCGGACGCGCGCCGTCGCCAAGTGCCTGCCGCACGAGCCGCTGCCGGGCAGTCGGCGACGCTAGTCCTGCTCCAGCGGCGCCATGGTGAGACCGGCGTCGCGGAGTTGGTCCCAGTAGTGCTCGGCGATCTCGCGGTGGCCGGTCCAGACGATGGCCTGGCCGGTGCGGTGGATCTGGCCGGCGATGGCATGGCCCTTGTCGAGGTTGATGCCGGGGATGTAGCGGGCGAGGGCGTTGGCGACGCCCTCGAAGGTGTTGTGGTTGTCGTTGAGGACGATCACGCGCCAGTTGCCGCCGAGGCCGCTGCCGGGGCCGGTGGTACGTGGAAGCTCGACGGTGGCGCTCATCGGGCGGCGGCCTCCGCCTCGCGCTCGGCGCGCTTGTCCCAGTAGCGGCGCAGGCCGTCGTACATGTCGCTCGGCACCGAGGCCTGGAAGAGCGAGTCGACGGAGCCGGCGTCGACGGCGCGACGGGCCTCGGCGAGGATCCAATCCTCGAAGGCGTCGGAGTCGAGCGTGCGGGCCTTATCGGCGCGCAGCGTGAGCTCCTCGCGCAGCCGGTCGATGTGCTCGCCGACGTTCTCGAAGCGGCCGAAGTGGGTCAGGCAGAGCGCGCGCGGCTGGTGGCTGGCGACGATGTCGAGCGAGCGCAGCCATGCCTCGACGTCGATGTCCGGTGGCGGAGTCGGCGGAATCACGTACTCGTGCGGCGGGATCCGCACCCCACATACGTCGCCGACGAACGCGTCGCCGGTCACCTCGTCGAAGTAGCTGACGTGGTGCGAGGCGTGGCCGGGCGTGTACTCGACCTGGAAGCCACCCTCGATCCGCTCGCCGCCCTGCAGCGCGACGATCCGCTCCTCAGGAACGGGGGCGAACTCGCCCCACAGGTGGTCCATCTGGTCGCCGTAGATCCGTTCAGCACTGGCTAGCAGCCGTGACGGGTCGGCGAGATGGCGGGCCCCACGCTCGTGGACGTAGACCTTCAATTGCGGGAACTTGCGGCACATCACCCCGGCGGCGCCCGCATGATCGAGGTGGATGTGGGTCAGCAGCAGCGCCTGCGGCTCCTCCTCGAGGTTGTCGAGCAGCGTGTCGAGCGACGACGTCGGCCCAGGATCGACGATCAGGCCAGCCGTCTCATAGGCGCAGATGACGCGGTCGCGCCCGAGGTGTTCGACGTCGATGGCTCTTGCCATGGCGAACGGATGACGATAACAACGGCCGCATTGGCCGCGAAGCCAGGGCCACCGTAGAATCTTCGGCAATGAGCGACCAGCCCCCCCACCGCCTCCCCGAGCGCGACCGCCCCTGGGTGATGCGCACCTACGCCGGCCACTCCACGGCCAAGGACTCCAACGCCCTCTACCGGCGCAACCTCGAGAAGGGCCAGACCGGCCTCTCGATCGCCTTCGACCTGCCGACCCAGACCGGCTACGACCCCGACCACGAGCTGTCGCGCGGCGAGGTCGGCAAGGTCGGTGTGTCGGTCGCGCACAAGGGCGACATGCACGCGCTGCTCGACGGCATCCCGCTCGGCGAGATGAACACGTCGATGACGATCAACGCGACCGCCGCCTGGCTGCTGGCGCTCTACATGACGGTCGCCGAAGAGAACGGCGTCGACCGCAAGCTGCTCCAGGGCACGACCCAGAACGACATCGTCAAGGAGTTCCTGTCGCGCGGGACCTACGCCTTCCCGCCCGAGCCGTCGCTGCGGCTGATCGCCGACATGATCGCCTTCACCGTCGACGAGGTCCCAAAGTGGAACCCGATCAACATCTGCAGCTACCACCTGCAGGAGGCGGGCGCGACGCCGGTCCAGGAGATCGCCTACGCGCTCTCGACGGCGATCGCGGTGCTCGACGAGGCCCGCCCGCGCGTGCCCGAGGAGACATTTCCGCGCGTCTTCGGCCGGATCTCGTTCTTCGTCAACGCCGGCATCCGCTTCATCGAGGAGCACGCGAAGCTGCGCGCGATGGGCCAGCTCTGGGAGGAGATCGGCCGCGAGCGCTACGGCGTCACCGACGAGAAGTTCCTGCGCATGCGCTACGGCGTTCAGGTCAACTCACTCGGCCTGACCGAGGCGCAGCCCGAGAACAACGTGATCCGGATCGTGCTCGAGGCGCTCGCGGTAACGCTCGGCCGCGACGCCCGCGCCCGTGCGCTCCAGCTTCCCGCCTGGAACGAGGCGCTCGGTCTGCCACGGCCGTGGGACCAGCAGTGGTCGCTGCGGATGCAGCAGATCCTCGCCCACGAGACCGACATCCTCGACTACCCCGACATCTTCGAGGGCTCGAAGGTGATGGACGGCCTGGTCGGCGAGCTGGTCGAAGGCGCGCGCGCCGAGATGGCGGTCGTCGGCGAGCACGGCGGCGCCGTGGCCGCGGTCGGCTACATGAAGACCCAGCTCGTCGAGTCGCACCGCGCGCGCGTCAACGCGATCGAGAGCGGCGAGCAGAAGGTGATCGGCCAGAACGTCTTCACCTCGACCGAGCCCTCGCCGCTCCAGCAGGGCGAGGACGGCGGGATCATGACCGTCGACCCGGCCGTCGAGCAGAACCAGATCGCCGCGATCGAGCAGTGGCGCTCCGAGCGCGACGACGCTGCCGCGCAGGCCGCGCTCGAGGAGCTGCGCAAGGCCGCGGCCGACCCCGAGTGCAACATCATGCCCTCCACCCTGGCGGCGGCCAGGGCGGGCGTCACGACCGGCGAGTGGGCCTTCGCGCTGCGCGAGGTCTTCGGCGAGTACCGCGGCCCGACCGGTGTCGGCGACGCCGCCGCCGCTCCCGGCGACGAGGCGCTCGACGAGCTGCGCGACCGCGTCGAGGCGGTCTCCGAGGGCCTCGGACGACGGATCAAGATCCTCGTCGGCAAGCCGGGCCTCGACGGTCACTCCAACGGCGCCGAGCAGATTGCTGTGCGGGCGCGCGACGCCGGCATGGACGTCGTCTACGAGGGCATTCGCCTGACGCCGTCGCGGATCGCCCAGACGGCAGTCCAGGAGGGCGTCCACGTGGTCGGCCTGTCGATCCTCTCCGGCTCGCACCGCGAGCTGATCCCCGAGGTGCTCGAGGAGCTGCGCGCGGCCGGCGCGGACGTTCCTGTCGTCGTCGGCGGGATCATCCCCAAGGTCGACGAGGAGGAGATGCTGGCCGCTGGCGTCGCCCGCGTCTACACGCCGAAGGACTTCGAGGTGTCGCGCATCATGGGCGACATCGTCGACCTCGTGGCGGAGCGCAACAGCATCACGGCGACCGCGTAGACCGCCCGCTCGGCTAGCGTGCCCGCCGTGGCAGCCGACGGACAGCAGCTGGGCGCGCGGCTGCGCGAGCGCGACCGCGACGCGGCACCGGCGGCGCTGAACCTGATCGAGGACCGCTCGGCGAAGGGCCGCGAGCAAACGACGGCGCTGCTGCGCGAGGTCTCCCCCGCCGCACTCGGCGGCGAGGCGCCGGCGCATCTGATCGGGCTGACCGGCCCGCCGGGCGCCGGCAAGTCGACGCTGCTGAGCGCGCTGGTCCACGAGTGGCGCGGGCGCGGGCAGACGGTCGCGGTACTGGCGGTAGACCCGTCGTCGCGCCGCTCGGGCGGCTCGCTGCTCGGCGACCGCGCCCGGATCGAGCACGACCCGCGCGACGACGGCATCCTGATCCGCTCGACAGCCGCCGGCGGCCGGCTCGGCGGGCTCGCCGCGCCGACGCGCGAGGCGGCTCAGGCGCTGGCGGCGGCCTTCGACGTCGTCGTGGTCGAGACTGTCGGCGTCGGCCAGTCCGAGACCGATGTCGAGGAGGTCTGCGACACCGTCGCCGTCGTCGTCCAGCCCGGCTCCGGCGACACGCTGCAGTTCCTCAAGGCGGGGATCATGGAGGTCCCCGACGTGCTGGTCGTGACGAAGGCCGACCTTGGCGACGTCGCGCTGCGCTCGCGGCGCGATCTCAGCCAGGCGGCGCGGGCGCTCGGATCGCGCGAGATCCCGGTCGTCGCGGTCTCTTCGGTGCCTCCCCCCTCCGGGATCGGCGAGCTCGCCGACGCGCTCGCCGCCCACGGGGACGAGGTCGACCTGCCCGCCCGCCGGCTGCGCTCGCGCCGGCTGACGGCGCTGCGCGAGCTGGTCGCCGAGCACGGCGAGTCGGCGCTGCGCGCGCTCGGCGGTCGTCGCGAGGCCGAGCGTCTGCTCGCGACCCAGGACCCCGATCACGACGTGCCGGAGCTCGTCGCCGCGCTGCGCCGCCAGACCGGCGAGGATGCCGCGCGATGACGCTCCCCGTCCAAGCCGCCATCCTGCTCGGCGTCTTCGCCGTGACGACCGCAGTCGCCCTGGCAGCCGGCGCCGCGAACCTCGGCACGGCGATGGGAATCGGTCAGATCGCCTTCGCGATCGTGCTCGTCTGGCTGCTGCTCAAGCGCTAGCGCGGCATGCGGTCATAATGGGCTCATGGAGGGCTCGGCCCCAGATTCCGTAGGCACCCGCTCCAGCTGGCTGCGCTGCTACCGCTGCTGGTCGCAGAACCTCGAGGTGCAGGTCCACTACGAGGGGATCCTCAAGGTCGACACCGACACCGGCGAGGCCGTCGAGCCGGTCGAGGAGGTCCAAGAGGCGGTCGTGCAGTGCCTCGACTGCATGCACGACCAGCCGCACCTGAGCCTCGCCTTCTACGAGGAGGACGGCCGCCGGATCAGCCGCATCGAGGCGGTCGACGACCGCTGGGAGCGGATGGTCACCGGCACGCCGTGGGTCGCCTCCTGCACTGTCACCGTCGAGGGCGACCAGGTCGAGAGCTGCTCCGGCCCCGAGGCCGCCGACTCGCTCGCCTTCGCCGCCTTCGGCGACCACGGCACGCGCGAGTTCTTCACCCACGTCCGCTTCCACAAGCACGAGGAGGACGGCCAGATCGTCGTCCACATGCTCGTCGAGCTCTACGCGCGCTCGGCCGAGGAGGCGACCGACGTGCTCGAGGGCGCGGCCCGCGGCGGACTGGCGATCACGTCGCTGGCCGAGGAGTCGCGGCCGCCGGCGGCGGCCGACGACGAGGGGCATTGACGGTCCCAGCGACGATCGAGTGGGTGACGACCGAGGATCGCTTCGCGGCGCTGGCCGAGGAGTGGAACGCGTTGCTCGGCGACGACTCGATGCCCTTCGACTGCCACGAGTGGTATCTGGCGTGGTGGCGCGCATTCGGGGCCGGCGAGCTGAAGATCTGCCTGGCGCGGCGCGGCGACGAGCTCGTCGCGGTGCTCCCGCTGCACACCGTTGCGGGCGGCCTCGCCGCGCTGGCCAACGTCCACAGCCCTGTCTGCAGGCCGATCGCCGCCGATGCCGACGCGCTCGACGCGACCCTCGCGGCCGCCTTCGGCGACGGTCGCCGCGGACTCGAGCTGTTCGCGCTGCCGACCGCTAGCCCCGCGCTGGCAGTCGCCGAGCGCCTTGCGACACAGCTCGGCATGCCACAGCTCGCCGAGCCGATCCACGTCTCGCCGGCCGTCGAGACGAACGGCGACTTCGACGAGTGGCGTGCGGGCAGCAAGCCGCGCTGGGGCGCCCCGATCGAGCGCTTCCGGCGCAAGATGAGCCGCGACCACGAGGCGCGCTTCGAGACCGTCGAGATCCCCGAGGACATCGACGGCCAGCTCGACCGTGGCTTCGCCGTCGAGGGGAGCGGCTGGAAAGCGCGCAACGGCACGGCGATCCTCTCGTCGCCCGACACCGCTCAGTTCTACCGCGAGGTCGCGCACGCCTTCGCCCGTCGCGGCGAGTTGCGGCTGTCGGGCATCGAGCTCGACGGCGACCTCGCCGCCTTCGACCTGACGCTGTTGCATCGCAACAAGCTCTACCTGCTGAAGACGGGGTTCGACGAGCGATTCCGCAAGCTAGCGCCGGGCCTGGTGATGCGCCTCTCGATAGTCGAGCGTTGCTTCGAGCTCGGTCTCGACGCCCACGACCTGCTCGGCGACGACACCGAGTGGAAGCGCAAGTTCTCGACGACAGCCCGCTCCCACACCGCCTTCAGGGCCTTCGCCCGCGGACCCGCGGGCCGCGGGCGCTACGCCTACCGCGCCCACGGCCGGCCGCTGCTCAAGCGCGCACGCGACAGGGCGCGCGCGATCGCCAGCCGCGACTGATCGCGAACTAGTCCGACGCGAGGCGGCGCGCCACGCGGCGCTGCGGACCGGGAAGGTCGACCGCGGCGCGCGCCGCCAGGATCGCGCCCCGCCCCAGGCCATTCGCGGGCACCGCGACCGAGTCGACCCCGACGTCGCCTGTGGCGAAGCGCTCCTTGTAAGTCTCGCCGCCGCGCAACAGCCGGTAGGTGCCCATCCCGTCCTCGATCGCCGAGCGCAGCGTGTGCGCCATCAGCACGAGGCCGATCGAGGCGCGCTCCCACTCCGGGTCGCGGCCGGACTGGTAATACCACTCGGATCCGCCGAAACGGAAGCCGTGCCAGGCGGCGATAGCGCGCCCGTCAACCTCGGCGATCCAGAGCCGCAGCCAGCCGCGCTCGAGCGCCACGCGCGCGAAATCGCGATGAAACGCCTGCCGCTGGCTGTCAAAGGCGCCCGACCCCTCGTCGCCCCAGCGCTCGTCGTGCAACAGGAACAGCGACGCCATGTCGGCGTCGAGCCGTTGTGGATCGTCGCAGAGGCGGTACGTGAGCCCGTGTTCGCGCTGCAGCTTGCGCTCCTTGCGGCGGACCTGTGAGCGAAAGTTCGAGCTGCGCGTCGCCAAGTAGCCGTCCCAGTCGAGTCCGGCGATCGAGACGACCGGGCTCGACTCGTGCCGCAGCGCGCGCGCGCCGCGTGGCAGCGCCCAGCCGTGATCGGCGACGAGCCGATCGGCGAGCAGCAGCGACCAGCCCTCGGGAGCGACCGAACGTGCGGCTCCCAGCGCGTCGAGCGCCGCCACCCGATCGGCCGGCGCGCAGATCGGGCCGAGCTCGTCGGCCGCACCGTGGCCGATGAAGCGCGCCAGGCGCAGCGGGCGGCGGCGGTCGATGCACAGCGGCAGGATCGCGACTAGCCGTCCGTCGCCGTCGAAGCAGGAGAGCGGCATCGCGCGCCGCTCGGCACCGTAGTGGCGCCACCAGCAGTCGGCCCACTCCCAGGTCCCGAACAGGTTGCCGCCCGCCTCAGCGAGCGCCGACCACTCGTCGCGCAGCGCCGCGAGGCCTCCCCCATCCCGCACCTGCAAAGTGGGGCCTCCTGCGCCGTCCGATTCGTACACTGGCCAGAGCATGCCAGGAAGCTCCGCAAACATCGCCCTCCGCGCGGGGCGCCGCCTACTGCGCTTCGCCGCCCACGTGATGATCGTCAGTGGCCTGCTGCTGATCTGCGACGCCGGCCTGACGTTCGCCTGGCAGGAGCCGATCTCGGCGTTCACGGCCGGCCGCGAGCAGGCGACGCTGGAGCGCAAGCTCGAAGACCCGCCGCCGCGAGTCGTCCGCAAGGAGCCGCTGCGCGGCGACGCGATCGGCAAGATCGAGTTCCCGACGCTCGACAAGTCGTATTACATCGTCGAGGGCACGGATACGGACAGCCTGCGCAAGGGTCCGGGCCACTATCCCGAGACGCCGCTGCCGGGTGAGCAGGGCACGGTCGCGATCGCCGGCCACCGGACCACCCACGGAGCGCCGTTCCACGACATCGACAAGCTCGAGCGCGGCGACCGGATCGTCGTGTCGATGCCCTACGGCAAGTTCGTCTACAAGGTCCAGAAGACGCAGCTCGTCGATCCGAGCGATGTCTGGGTCACCGATCCGGTTGGCTACAAGCGGTTGGTGCTGAGCGCCTGCCACCCGCTGTACAGCGCCGCCCAGCGAATCATCGTGTTCGCACGTCAGATCGCAAAGATGCCGGCCGAGCTGCGCAAGGAGAGCAGCAAGGACGTGCCAGCGTCGAGTTGAGACTCGTCGCGCGACTCGAAGAACGAAACCAGCAGTACCAGGAGCACGACCGATACGGCCAGTACCACCAGCCAATACAGAACCCGTGCCAGAATCCTCAGTGCCATCGCTTCAAGCATACGTTCGGCGGCCTCGCCGGGAGACATTCACCATCCAGCGCTCAAGCTCGGACAGCTATTGCCGAGAGACCTAGCATGAGCACTCGTGCCGTGATCCTCGCCGGTGGCAAAGGCTCCCGCCTTGGGCCTTACACGACCGTCCTGCCGAAGCCGCTGCTGCCGATCGGCGATCGCGCGATCCTCGACGTCGTCATCCATCAGCTGCGCGATCTCGGCTTCGACGACATCACTCTGGCGGTCGGCCATCTCGCTCACCTCGTGCGCGCCGTGATGGGCGATGGCTCCAAGTGGGGCGTCAGCATCGACTACCAGGAGGAGAACGAGCCGCTCGGAACCGTCGGCCCGTTGGCTGACATCGACCGCCTCGACGATTCGTTCCTGGTGATGAACGGCGACGTGCTCACGACGCTCGACTACTCAGACTTGATGGACCTGCATCGCGAGTCCGGCAATCTGCTGACGATCGCCTCACACCGCCGCGTGGTGCGGACCGACTACGGCGTCCTGCACGTCAACGGCGAGGCCGGCCGCACCCGGACCGTGACTGGCTTCGAGGAGAAGCCCGAGGTGCCCTACGTCGTCAGCATGGGCGTCTACGCGATGGAGCCGCGCGCGCTCGAGTTCATCGAGCAGGGCGTCAACCTCGATGTGCCCGATCTCGTGCTGCGACTGATCGACGCCGGCGAGCAGGTCGGCTCCTACCTCTTCGACGGCTACTGGCTCGACATCGGGCGCCCGCAGGACTACGAGCGCGCGATCGCCGAGTACGAGAGCCTGAAGACCGATCTCTACATCAGCGGCAAGTCACTGTCTTCCTGACGGCCACCCGATGGCCGACGACCTGATCCCGCTGTTCGACATCAGCCTCCGCGAGGAGGAGGTCGACGCAGTCGCCGAGACGCTGCGCTCCGGCTGGCTGACGATGGGCCCGCGCACGGAGGCCTTTGAGCGAGCGTTCGCCGAGCATCTCGGCGTCCGCCACGCGATCGCCGTGTCGAGCTGCACCTCGGCCCTCCATCTCGCCTACCTGGCTGCCGGAGTCGGACCCGGCGACGAGGTGATTGTCCCCGCGATCACCTTCGTCGCGTCCGCGGCGGCCGTCCGCTACTGCGGCGCGGAGTCGGTCTTCGCCGACGTCCTGGCGCCGAGCGACCTCGGCCTCGACCCCGCCGATGTCGAGGCGCGCATAACGCCGCGCACGAAGGCCGTCTGCACGGTCCACTACGCCGGCTACTCGACCGACGTCGAGCGTCTACGCGCGCTCTGCGATGAGCGTGGAATCGCCCTGATCGAGGATGCCGCGCACGCCCCGGACGCGAAATCGGCCGCGGGCGAGACGCTCGGGACGATCGGGCTGGCCGGCTGCTTCAGCTTCTTCTCGAACAAGGTCCTGTCGTGTGGCGAGGGCGGCCTGCTCGCCACCGACGACGACGCGGTCGCCGAGCTGGCGCGCACGCGGCGCGCACACGCACTGACCGCGAGCACCTGGGACCGCCACCGCGGCCATTCAACCGGCTACGACGTCGTCGACCTCGGCTTCAACTACCGGATTGACGAGCCACGCGCGGCGCTGCTCGAGGCACGGCTGAACGGACTCGCCGAGGACGTCGCGCAGCGCCGCCGCCTCGTCCACCGCTACCGCGAGCTGCTCGCCGACGTTCCCGGCCTGACCGTTCCGTATCGTGACGACGAGGTCGATCGCTCCTCTTGCTACGTGATGCCAGTGATGCTCGACAACCCCGACCAGCGCGATCCACTGCGCGAGTCGATGCTCGCCGACCGCAGCGTCCAGACGAGCGTCCTCTACCCCGCGGTCCACGAGCTGAGCGCGTATGCCGATGCCGCGACGCCCGGCCTCCAGCGCAGTGAGCTGGTGGCGCGCGCCGAGCTCACCCTGCCGCTCTTCCCGCATCTCTCGGAGGCTCAACAGGACCGGGTCGTCACGGCGCTACGCGAGGGCATCGAGCGGCTGGAGGCCTGAGCGATGGAGACCGCCACGGCCGAGACCGCCCCACCTGCCGAAGCGGCCGAGACCCGCTCGCCGCTGCGCGTCGTGCTCGACGAGAACCCGTCGCTGCCGATCCTGGTGCTCGGCTTGGCGCTCTTCGTCTACCTCGCGGGTGACGAGGGTGGCTTCCGCCAGACGACCTTCCTACCGGCGACGCTCGCGCTGCTCGCCCTGCTCGTGGTCGGACTGCTGGCGCTACCGCGCCCCAGCCCGCGCCGCGCCGCCGCCTGGGCGATCGGCCTGCTTGCCGCCTACGCCGCCTGGAGCTACCTGTCGATCCTGTGGGCCGACCAGCAGGGCATCGCCCTGGATGGCGCCAACCGCACCGCGATGTACGCGATCGTCTTCGCGCTGTTCGCGCTCTGGCCGGTCAAGGGCCGCGTCGCGGCGCTGCTGCTCGCCGCCTATGCGCTCGCCATCGCTGGCATCGGCGTCGTCGAGCTGCTGCGCGCGAGCGGCTCGGACGATCCAATCGGCTTCTTCTACGAGGGGCGGCTGAGCGAGCCGACCGGCTACGCGAACGCCAACGTCGCGCTCTGGTTCACCGCCTTCTTCCCGGCGGTCGTGCTTGCCGGCCGGCGCGAGCTGCACCCGCTGCTGCGCGGTCTGCTGCTCGGCGCGGCCAATCTGATGGTCGCGCTGGCGATCCTCGGCCAGAGCCGCAGCTGGATGGCCGCGCTGCCGCTGATGGCGATCCTGCTCGTCGTGGTCGTGCCGGGTCGCGCGCGGACAATCGTGACGCTGGCGCTGATCGGCGCCGGCACCGCGGCGATGTACGCGCCGCTGCTCGACGCCTACCAGGGCTACAACGGCCGCACGCCGCCGAGCGAGTACGTCGCCAGCGGCGCACACGCCTCGCTACTGGTCAGCGCACTGCTGGTGATCGTCGGCATCGGCTGGGGAATGCTCGATCGCGGGATCAAGACAAGCGCCGAGACGGCCCGCAACGTCAGCGCGGCGGTGATCGCCGCCTTCGTGCTCGCCTGCTTCGCCGGCGGGGTCGCCTTCGTCGCTGTCGAGGGCAACCCGGTCGACGTCGCCGACCGGCTCTGGACCGACTTCAAGAAGGGTGAGGGTGAGCCGCGCTTCGAGGGCTCGCGCTTCGGCCTCTCCGCCGGCAGCTACCGCTACGACTACTTCGAGGTCGCCTGGCGCAACTTCAAGGAGCACCCGGTGCTCGGCGTCGGCTCAGACAACTACGGTCGCCAGTACCTGCTCTACGGCAGCACGCCCGAGACCCCGCTCTACCCGCACAACCTGGCCTTGCGCGTGCTGTCGATGACCGGGCTGATCGGCGCGCTGATCTTCCTCGGCGCGATGATCGGCGCGCTGCTGGCCGCGTTCGCGGCGATCCGGCGCGCCAGCGCGCTGGGAGCGGCCGCCGCGGCTGCCGGCGTGCTGACCTTCGCTTACTTCGTCTGGCACGGCATGCTCGACTGGATCTGGGAGTTCCCGGCGCTCGGCTGTGCGGCATTCGCCGCACTGGCGCTGGCGGCAGCCGCGGACGCTCCCGCGAACGCCTGGAAGCCGCTGTCCACCGGCGTGCGCCGCGGCGCGATCGCGGCCGGGGCCATCGGAGCGGTCCTGCTAGCGGTCGCCCTGACGCTGCCGTGGCTCGCCGACCGCGACCTGCGCAATGCGCGCGAGATTGCGGCGAGCGACCCCAACGGTGCGCTGCACCTGCTCGACCGCTCGGCGGACCTGAATCCGCTCTCCCCCACCGCCTACACGACGGCCGCCGTCATCGAGGCCAATCACCACCGCTATGGCGACGCAAAGGTCTACATCCGCAAGGCACTCGACCGCGAGGGAGGCGATCCGTTCGCCTACCTCGCGCTGGGGGCGATCGCCTCGGCCGAGGATCGGCGCCCCGACGCGCTGCGCTACGTGGCGCGGGCTCGCGCGCTCAGCCCCCAGGATCGCGTCGCCAAGCGCGTCGAGCGAATGCTGCGCCGAGGCCGTTTCGTCACCCCGGAGCGGCTCAACCAGATGATCCTGCGCGACGTCGACAGCCGGATCGGGCCCAGGTAGCCGACCGAAGGGTGGTTATCATGGAGTTTCTGGCTTCAAGACTGCGCATTGACAGCGGGATTTCAAACGGTTTGCGACCGTCTGACTTCCGTGGTATCAAGGGTTCAGAGCTTGAACGCAAGCACTCTTCGGGAACGGGTAGCCGGACCGAGATTTCTGAGTGCACCCGCGACCTGTCGAGAAAACTAAGGAGTGCACTGGCCACATGAGTAGATCGATCATCAACAAGATGCTGATCGCCGCGCTTGCGGTCGCGATGCTCGTTCCGACTGCGGCCATGGCCCAGTCGAGCAACGAGGGTTACGGCGGCCCGAACAACGTCGTCGCCGGAGTTGGCGACAGCGGGGACAGCGGCCCTACCGACAGCGGTACGGCAGCGGTAACGCCGGTCGAGACCGACGCTGGAGCGTCACTGCCGTTCACCGGCGCTGACCTCGGCGTTCTGCTCGCCGCCGGCGCGATTCTGCTGGCGCTTGGCCTCGGCCTTCGCCGTCTGACGCACCGCCCGTCGGGCGCCTAAGCGCGACGCCGAACAGCTTCATGCAGGGGAGCCAGCCTCAGCTGGCTTCCCTGCCGTTGTTCTCAACCTTCCGGCCCTCAGCGAGCCTGCAGCGGATGACGCAGCTTGGCAAGCGACACACGCCGCGCCAGTGGAGCGCATTTGAGCGCTACACGCCAGTCCGGCTCGCCACGGTAGACGCCGACGCGGGGCCAGATCAGCGGATCTCCGCCGTGACTGCCGACATCGAGCGTGCAGGCGGCCTCATAGCCGGCGACCCGCGCGGCGGCCACGACGCGCCCGTCGAAATCCCCGTACGGATAGGCCAGCGAGCGACACGGAGCTCCCATCAGCTGCTCCACCCGCTCGCGCGATTCGCCCAGCTCTCGCGCGAGTGCCGTGTCGTCGAGCGTCGTCAGATGGGGATGACTGTGCGTATGGGCGCCGATCTCCCAACCTGCGCCGGCGAGCGCCTGCAGATCGGCGGCGTCCATGCAGAGCAGCTCCGACTCGTGCGGACCGCCGACCCACTGATCGATTCCGGCCCAGCTCATCGGCTCACTGCTGCCCACGTGCGCCGTCGGCACGAAGACCGTCCCAGGCAGCCCGAGCTCGGCGAGGATCGGCCGCGCGAGCAAAGTCGACCGATAGGCGTCGTCGAAGGTCACCGCGAGCGTGCGGCCGGAATCGCCGCCGGCGACCGCCTCGCTGAAGGTCACGCCGCGGTATCCGCGCTCGACGAGCCGCTCGAGCTGGGTCCGCAGTTGGTCGGCGGAGACAGCGAGCGAAGCGGGCCAGCTGTCGCTGACCGCGTGGTAGCAGAGGACGAGCGTGTCGGACACGGCCCCGAGCCTATCCAGGAGGCTCGCGGATGACCGCGCGCTCGCGCTACCGCAGCGCCGGGGTCATGCTGCTGGTGGCGGTCTTCTTGGCCGTGGCTGTCGTCGGCGACCTCGGCGGCGGGACGGTGCCCCCGCGTGCCGGCTCGATCGCGACCGCGCCGCCAACGCCGCCGAGCACCAGCTCCGCCGACGAGATCTCAACCGCCGACTGCGATCGCTTCGCCGGCCCGCGCGGCTTCGACCACGGCCACGGCCGCGGGACGCTCGCCCGGCCGTACCGATCGGTCAAACGGCTCGCGCGCTCGCTGCGCGGCGGCCAGACCGGCTGTGTGAAACCTGGCCGCTACAGCCATCGCGAGGTTGCCCACCTGCGTAGTCCGGGAGCAACGCTGCGCGGCATCGGCAGTCGGCGTCCGCTGATCCTCGACCCGATCTGGATTGAGCCGAGCGCCGTCGGAGCCAGCATCCGCAACCTGCGCCTGACCTCGCTCGACCGCACCTACACGGTGCCGCTCAAGGTCCAGGCCAGCCGCGCGCGGATCGTCGGCAACCGGATCTTCGGCGGCACGAACGAGAGCTGCGTGCTCGTCGGCTCGCAAAACCGCGTCAGCGGCGTGACAATCGAGCGCAACGTCATCCGCAACTGCGGCCGCTCCGGCAAGTTCGACCATCTGCTCTACATCGAGGATGCGCGTCGGACGCGAATCCGCTGGAACCTGCTGCTCGCGAACCATGGCGGCTGGGCCGTGCACCTCTACCCGAACGCCGACGCATCGCTGATCGAGCACAACGTGATCGACGGCAACTTCGGCGGCGTCGTGATCGCCGGCTACGACAACGCGACCTCGAACAACAACCTTATTCGCGCCAACGCGATTACCTACTCCGCGCCGCGCCGCAACGTCGAGGCGTCGTGGGAGGGCCGCTTCGGCAGCGGCAACTTCGTCACGGCCAACTGCCTCTTCTCGCGGTCGGCCGACGCGCCGTCGGGGATCGGCGAACGCTGGGGCTTCAGCGTCGGCTCGAACGCGGTGATCGGCGGCTCTCCGTACGTCGACCGCGCCGACGGCGACTACCGCTTCCACAGCCGCAGTCCCTGTGGCGGCCTGGTCGGCGACGTCGCCGACGCGGTCTCCAGCAGCCTCCGCTGAGGCTACATAACCCGAAACGCCCGGACTTTCGTCCAGAACTCGTGCGCCTGTTGCAGAGCCAGCCCGTGATTGCCCGATGCGGAGGGCATGGCACGCGACGGACACGCACTCACAGCCCGCTTCATCCGCCCCCTGCTCGTCGCCGGCGCAGCCACTTTGGCCGCCGCTGCGTTCGCCGCTCCCGCCGAGGCAGCCGCCCCCACCACCTGCACCAAGTTCGCGGCGCCCACCGGCTCGGACTCCGCCGCCGGTACCGAGGCCGCTCCCTACAAGACCGTCCAGAAGCTCACCCGCTCGATCGCAGCCGGCCAGGCCGGCTGCCTGCGCAGCGGCACCTACGGCGGCGCCGACATCTACCTCGACAAGCCGGACACCGCGCTGCAGAGCTACCCGGGCGAGCGTGCGACGCTGACCGCCTTCCTCGAGGTCACCCCCGCGGCGCCCCGCTCACGCGTATCCGGGTTGAAGATCGACACGACCGGCAGCTCGAACACCGTCGGCACCAAGATCCAGGCCGACGACGCCGTCTTCAGCGACAACGTAGTCACCAAGGGCGGCGAGGGCATCTGCGTCCTGGCCGGCACCTACAACGCCGCGCAGCGCGTGATCATCGAGCGCAACGAGATGTACAACTGCGGCGCTGCCGTCAAGGCTGACGGGTCGAAGAACAAGTTTGACCACCTGATCTACCTCTCGGGCACCCGCGACGCGGTCGTGCGCTGGAACATCCTGCGCAACAACGGCGGTGGCTGGGGCGTCCACATGTACCCGGGCGCCGACGGCACGCTCGTCGAGCACAACATCATCGACGGCAACCAGGGCGGCGTCATCTTCGCCGGGGAGGGCTCCAAGGCCTCCGATTCCAACACCGTCCGCAACAACGTGATCACCGGCTCCAACCCGCGCTGGAACATCGAGAGCTCCTGGTCCGGCGGCGCTGCCGGCACGGGCAACACCGCGACGGCCAACTGCCTCTACTCGACCGGCCCCGGCCAGCCCTCCGGAATCGGCAGCCAGAACGGCTTCACCGCCGGCAACAACACCGTCCTCTCGGGGATGCCCTATGTCGACCGCGCGGCAGGCGACTACCGCTTCAAGGCCGGCAGCCCGTGCGCCGAGCTCGTCGGCGACGTCGCCGGAGTGGTCGCCGGCGACGCTTCCGAGCCGGCCCCCACCCCCGCACCGGTCGAGGACGACGAGATCAGCATCGTCATCCGGACCGACAAGCAGAAGGTCTCGCTGCCGCGCTCGGTGCGCGTCAAGGGCAACGTCAAGTCGCGCGCCATCAAGCCCTCCGTCAAGCGGGTCGCGCTGCAGGTCAAGACCCGCAAGGGCAACTGGCGCACCTTCGCCCGCCGCTCGGTCGAGGGCAGCCGCTTCCAGGCCAAGCTGACCGCTCGCCAGCTGCGCCGCCTGCGCGTCGCCCGCCTGCGCGCCGTCGTGCCGGGCAAGGCGACCTCGCACACCGTCCGGGTCAAGCTCACCCGCCGCAGCCACCGCTAGCCTTCCCCGCTCGGAGCGATCTGAGCGATGCCGGCAAGCGGACACAGGAGCGGGGTTTGAGCAGCATCACAGGGCAGCGCGTGCTCGTCACGGGCGCTGGAGGGTTCATCGGCTCACATCTGGTCGCCACGCTCGTTGAGCGTGGCGCGAACGTGCGGGGCCTGATCCGCTACACCTCACGCGGCGACCGCGGCGCGCTCGCCTGGCTCGACGAGAACGTCAGCGAGGCGGTCGAGATCGTGCTCGGAGACGTGCGCGACGCCGAGTCGGTCGCCGCGGCCAGCAAGGACACCGACGTCGTGATGCATCTCGCGGCGCAGATCGCGATCCCCTACTCCTACGTCAACCCGCGCGACTTCTTCGAGACCAACGTCCTCGGAACGTTCAACGTCGCGCGCGCGGCGCTCGACAACGGCGTCGGCCGCGTCGTCCACACCTCCACGAGCGAGGTCTACGGCACCGCGCAGACGGTCCCGATCACCGAGGACCATCCGCTCGAGACGCAGTCTCCCTATGCCGCCAGCAAGCTCGGCGCCGACAAGCTGATCGACAGCTTCCACCGCTCGTTCGAGCTTCCGGCGACTGTCCTGCGGCCGTTCAACACCTACGGGCCGCACCAGTCGGCGCGTGCGGTGATCCCGACGATCATCACCCAGGCGCTCGCCGGTGGCGTCGTCCGGCTCGGCTCGCTGGATCCGCGCCGCGACATGACCTTCGTGACCGACACGGCGGCCGGCTTCATCGCCGCCGCGGAGTCGGATGCCGCGCTCGGCCGTACCGTCCAGCTCGGGACCGGCACCGACCACTCGATCGGCGAGATCGTCGAGACAGTCGGCGAGATCGTCGGACGTGAGCTCGAGGTCGAGCTCGACGAGCAGCGGGTGCGACCGCCCGACAGCGAGGTGATGCGCCTGATCTCGAGTCCGGCGCTGGCCTCGGAGCTGATGGACTGGAAGCCGACGGTCGACCTGCGCGAGGGCCTCGAGCGCACGCTGAAGTGGATCGAGGCCAACCTCCACCGCTACCGCGTCGGCGACTACGTCCGGTAGTCCGCGGTGAGCGACGGACGCCTCTACGCGGCGACCGGCTCACCGGCGGCCGATCTAGCGGCGGGACTGGCGTGGCTCTGGCGGCTCGGTCCGCTGCTCGACGCACCGGACGCTCGCGCCGTGGGGTTCGGCGCCGCCGACGACGCGGCTGAGCTTCACGCACTCGTCGGCGCCAGACGGCTTGCGGGAGCGGTGATCTTCGCCAACGGGGCGGCGCCCGCGAGCCCGCCGCTGCCGGCACGCCACGTCGCGACCGGTGTCGCCCACTTTGGCGCGGCCGGTCCGCTGAACGGGGAGTTCACGCTGATCGACGGCGGCGGCGAGCCGCTGGTCAGCTCGCGGCTGGGCACCCACGCGACGGTCGTCGACGGGCGAACGCTCGTGCTCGGCGCCGACATTGAGACCGCCTGGACGCTGCTGCACGGCCACTGGACGCTCGCGGCGCTCGCCCGCTACCTGCCCGACGTGCTCGAACGCCCGCTGGTGCTGCTGCCAGCCGTCGGCTGCGCGCGACTCGACGACATTCCAGGCACAGCCCAGCATCAGGTCCAGGACGAGGCTCACGCCGACAACCGCCAGCTGCGCCGCGTGCGCTCGCTCGCCCGCGCCTACTCGCGCGCTGGAGCGGTCCTCAACCTCGCAGTCGCGGCGCGCGCTCTCGCCGACGACGGAAAGACCCAGATACCGCTCGAGGACGTCTGGCCGCGCTCGATCGCGGCGATCGCCGACGGAGTGTCGGACGGCGCCTTCGAGACGGTCGGGCACGGCTACCTGCATCTCGACACCGCCGCGCTCGAACGCGGCGAGATCGAGTGGCGCGAGTTCCTCGAGCTCGACGAGCAGGAGGCCGGCCGCCGGATCGACGCCGTCACCGAGTGGCAGGAGCGGGTGCTGGGCCAACGCCCCGCGACGTTCGTAGCCCCGGCCTGGGGCTACAGCCCGGGGACGCTGGCCGCGGCGGCGGCACGCGACCTTCCGACTTGGCAGCGGCCGAAGCCCGGTCCGCTCCGAACGCCGACAGCGATCCACGAGACGATCAACAGCGCCTTCAGGGGCATGCACGGGCTCGGCTACGCACCGTTCACGGCGCTGGCGGGGCTCGGGCTACCGCCGACGCCGGTCTTCCATGGCGGACTCTTCGACCTGCGCCTGATCCAGCTGCGCGCGAGCCGCGACCTGGTCACGTTCGCGCGCATGATCTGGCGCCGCGACATCGTCCGGCTGCCGGGACTACCCGGCGTGCGCTGGGTCGGCGCCGGAGCGCTGCTCAACCTGGTCGCGGCGCACGAGACGATCGAGGTCGAAGGCGCCGAGGTGCGCGTCGGCGCGGCGACTCAGGCCCGGCTGCTCGGGCCAACGGGCGTTCCAGCCCAAATGGCTGGAAACGGGCCTATTCGAGGGTAGGATCGCGCACCGTGACTCCGCGCAACGACGTAGCGATCTATGCCCCCTATGCGGCCCGGCTCTACGGCAAGCGACCGAACGACCAGGTCGCCGGCGGCGCCGAGCTGCAAACCACGCTGATCGCCCACGGCCTGGTCGAGCGTGGCCTGCGCGTCGCCCACATCATCTACCCGACGACCGAGCTCTATCCGACCGAGCCGACCACGCCGACGCTGATCACGCGGGCCGAACATCGCCGCAGGCTCGGCGGCTTGCAAGAGGCAGCGACGATCTGGCACTCGCTGATGCAGGCGAATGCGCGCGTCTGCATCGTGCGCGGCAGCGGTGGCCACGTCGTGCCATCGGCCGCCTACTGCCGCTCACACAGGCGCAAGCTGGTGTTCTCGGCGTCGAACGACCTCGACTTCGACTTCAGCCGCACCGACCGCAGCCAGCGCGTCCTACGTGCCTACCGACGGGCCGTCGAAGGCAGCGACCAGATGATCGTGCAGACCGCTCAACAGCGCGAGCTGGCGCACGCCACCTTCCCCGCGCTCGATCCACAGCTGATTCCGAGCTTCTGCCAGCCGGCCGAGCCGTCGACCGTCGACGACCGGCACTTCCTCTGGGCCGATCGGTTCGTCGACTACAAGCGGCCCGAGATCTTCCTCGACCTCGCCGAGAAGCTGCCGGACATCGGCTTTCGGATGATCGCGCCGACCACCGAGCAGACCGATCCGGTCTTCGCCGACGCGCTGCGTGCGCGCGCGGCGCGGATACCGAACCTCGAGCTGCTGCCGGGCATGCAACGGCCCCAGCTGCTCGAGGAGATCTCCAAGTGCATGGCGCTGGTCAAGACCTCGCTCGTCGAGGGGATGCCGAACACCTTCCTCGAGTCATGGGCGCGCTCGGTGCCGGTGCTCTCGTTCGCGGTCGATCCCGACAACCGGATCGTCGACAACCAGGCGGGCATCCTCGCCCACGGGTCGATGGACGAGTTGGCTGCAGGGGCACAGCGGCTTTGGGACGACCCGGCGCTGCGCGCCGAGATGGGCGCCAACGGACTGCGCTTCGTCGAGCGGACGCACTCCCCCGCGGCGGTCGCCGACCGTTGGTACGAAGTCTTGCAACCACTGCTCGGGGAGTCCCGTAGCTGAGAGGCTATGCGGCCTATGCGTGCGCTCGTCACCGGCTGTGCCGGCTTCATTGGATCGCAGGTCACCGAGGCGCTGCTCGCGCGCGGCGATCAGGTCGTCGGCGTCGACTGCTTCAACGACAACTACGGCCGGCCGCAGAAGCTGCGCAACCTGCGCCACTTCTACGACTGGGACGACTTCGAGTTCGTGCCGGTCGACCTAGCGCGCGGCGACCTCGAGGCGCTAACCGCCGACCGCGACGCCGTCTTCCATCTCGCCGCCGAGCCAGGCGTCCGCTCGAGTTGGGGCACGCGCTACAGCCAGTACGTCCAGAACAACATCATCGCGACCCAGCACCTGCTCGAGGCGCTGAAGGACCGCGACGACGTCCGCCTCGTCAACGCCTCGTCCTCGTCGGTCTACGGCGACGCCGAGCAGCGGCCGACCCCCGAGACGGCGCCAGTGCAGCCGATGTCGCCCTACGGGCAGACCAAGCTGGCGGCCGAGCACCTCTGCTCGCTGTACGTGGCCAACTACGGCCTCGACGCCGTCTCGCTGCGCTACTTCACCGTCTTCGGTCCGCGTCAGCGCCCGGACATGGCGTTCAACATCTTCTGCCGCGCTGCGATCGAGGGCCGCCCGATCACCGTCTTCGGCGACGGCCGCCAGACGCGCGACTTCAGCTACGTCGGCGACGTCGTAGCCGCGACCGTCGGCGCCGCCTCGGCACAGCTCGACGGAGCGGCGCGCGTCTTCAACATCGGCGGCGGCACTCCGGCATCGATCCGCGAGGTGCTCGAGATGATCGAGCAGCACGCCGGGCGAAAGCTCGACATCCAGTACCTGGACCAGGAGCGCGGCGACGTGCGCGACACCGCCGCCGACACGACGCTGGCGCGCCAGCACCTCGGCTTCGACCCACAGACCTCGCTCGAGGACGGCGTGCGGGCCGAGTTCGAGTGGGTCGAGCAGGCCATCGCCGGCGGCCACGCGCCGACTCAGTCCTGACGCGCGGCAGCGATGCGCGTCATCCAGGTGACCGACTACGGCAGCCCGCATGCCGGGTCGTTCGTGCCGATGCTGCGAACCACGCTGGCCGGCGTGCGCGCAAGCGGCTGGCGAGCCGAGGTGCTGCTCCCGCCGCGCGCCGAGACACGCGAATGGATGCCCGCCTTCGCCGCCGAGTACGGCGACGCGATCCGCTTCGCCCCCAGCGAGGGCCGTTCCGGGGCACGTAAGTGGCTGGCCGATGTCGTCGACGCCGAGGCCGGCCCGACGATCCTCCACGCCCACTGGTCGGTCTACGACCTAGCGGTCGCCGAGCTCGCGCGGCGCCCGGACGTCAAGGCGATCTGGCACTTCCACACTGTGCTATCCGAGGATCTGCGCGCACGCGTGCGCAACCGGCTGCGCTTCACGTTGGCGAGCCGCTACGTCGAGCGAATGCTCTGCGTCTCGCCGCACCTCGTCGAGGCGGTCTGTGCCCGCGGTGCACCGCGCGCCAAGGTCGAGTACTTCCCCAACGGCGTCGACGTCGCACGCTTCCCCGGTCCGGTCGCAGCCGACGAGCGCGCGGCCGCGCGCGCGGCGCTCGGGCTCGACCCCGACGCGACCGTGCTGCTGCACGTCGGGCGCGACTGGGAGCTGAAGGGCAGCGACCTGTTCCTCGACGCCCTCGGCCAGCTCGACGGCGCAATCGGGCTGCTGGTGCGCGGTGGCGACGTACCGGCGCTCGTGACGGCGTTGGTCCGCCTGCGCGATGACACCGGCCTCCGCCGCCGTCAAGTGCAAACGCTGTCAAGGCC
>CAMLNW010000007.1 GCA_946481495.1 uncultured Actinomycetes bacterium | reverse complement strand
GGTCGGCGGCCCCCAGATCGTCGACGACCTCGCCAACGGTGCCGAGGCCTACCTCCAACTCTGGGAGCGCGCGGAGGCCGCCGCGAGCCAGTAGGGAGGCCGCCCTCGAGAAGGCTTCTTTAGCGCTGCTGTCGCAATGCCGTTACACGTGTGCGTGTAACCTGCACATATGGGCGAGTTGAATAGGCGTATGCATGTTCTCCTCGATGACGAGCGTTTCGAGCGTCTCCGACAGCGCGCCGACGCGACCGGCTCTTCGGTCGGCGCGGTCGTGCGCGAGGCGATCGATCACGAGCTGGAGCGGGATGACCGAGCGCGGGCGCTGACGGCACTCGAGTCGCTATTGGCAGCACCGCCGGTTCCGGTCGGCACGCCGGAGGAGCTCAAGCACGAGTTGCTCGAAGCGTGGGACGAGGAGATCGATTGAGTCGCGTCTACCTCGACACCAACGTCTTCGTCTACGCGGTTGGTGGAGAGTCCCCCCACCGTGAGCCATGTCGGGAGGTGCTTCGAGCAGTCGCTCAGCGACGTCTCGCCGGCGAGACCAGCGCGTACGCGCTGCAGGAGCTCGTCCGGCAACGGCAGCGCAGGGGTGACGGGGAAGCTACGAAGCGCGCCCGCGAGGCAGCCGCGGTCTGCTCAGTGCTTCATCCGCTGGATTGGGAGATCACCTCCTCGGCGATGGACCTGATGGACCGGCATAGCCGCCTTGGGATCGCGGACGCCCTGCACGTGTCCACCGCGATCGCCAAGGGGATCACGCTCGTCATCAGCGCCGATCGCGACTTGGACGAGGTTCCTGGCATCGAGCGAGTGGACCCGCTTGACCGCCGACGGTTCGCGGCTCTGACGAGCGAATAGTCTCCGCCTCCATGCGGATCTTCAGCGGCATTCAGCCGACCGGGCGCAAGCACCTCGGCAACCACATCGGCGCCGTGCGCGGCTATGTCGAGGGGCAGGACAGGGGCGATCCCGCGATCTACTGCATCGTCGACCTGCACGCGATCACGGTCGCCTACGACCCCAAGGAGCTGCGCCGCTACCTCTATGACACGGCGGCGATGCTGCTCGCTTCCGGACTCGATCCGGCGCGCTGCGTCCTCTTCCGCCAGAGCGACGTGCGCGAGCACAGCGAGCTCTGCTGGCTGCTCGCCTCGGTCACCGCGCACGGCGACCTCAACCGGATGCACCAGTTCAAGGACAAGTCGGTCCAGCAGCGCGAGCTGGTATCCGCCGGACTGTTCCTCTACCCGGTGCTGCAGGCCGCCGACGTGCTCGCCTACCGAGCCGAGGAGGTCCCGGTCGGCGACGACCAGCGCCAGCACGTTGAGCTGATGCGCGACATCGCCATTCGCTTCAACGCGACCTATGGCGACGTGCTGACCGTCCCCGAGCACAAGATCCCGGAGGTCGGCGCGCGGATCATGGACCTCCAGGACCCGACGAGGAAGATGTCGACGACGGGTAGCGAGGAGCGCGGCCTGATCTACGTCGACGACGAGGAGAAGGCGATCGTCAAGAAGATCAAGAGCGCCGTCACCGACTCCAGCGCCGAGGTCCGTCGCGGAGAGGGCAAGGACGGGATCGCCAACCTGATCGACATCTACGCGGTCACGCGCGGCGTGACGCCCGACGACGTCGAGCGCGAGTTCGAGGGCCAGCAGTACGGGACCTTCAAGGGCGCCGTCGCCGAGGCGGTCGCCGACTACCTGCGCCCCGTCCGCGAGCGCTACGCCGAGCTGCGGCCCGACGAGGCGGCGCTCGAGGCCGCTCTCCAGCAGGGCGCCGAGCGGGCCAGGGCGCTCGCGTCCGAGACCCTGCGCGACGTACGCGCGGCGATGGGAGTGGGCACACCCTGAATCGCCCCGCCCTCGCCGTCATCGACGCCCCGCTCGACTGCTCGGGCGCGGGACGCGGCGAGGAGCTTGCGCCGGCGGTCCTGCGTGCCGCGGGGCTGGTCGAGCGGCTCGGCGCGCGCGACGCCGGTGAGGCCGACGCGCGTATCCGCGACACGCGCCGCGATCCGGCAACGGGCGTGATCGGCGCCGCCGACGTCCGTCGTGCCTCGGCCGACATCGCGGCTCGGGTACGGAACGTCCTCGACGCGCACGAGCGGCCGCTCGTCGTCGGCGGTGACTGTACGCTGCTGCTCGGTGTCTTCGCCGCGTTGCCCGCCGGAGCCGGCCTCTGGTTCGTCGATGGCCACGCCGACTTCTACGACGGTGAGACGTCTCCGACCGGCGAGGCGGCCGACATGGACCTGGCGATCCTCACCGGCCACGGTCCGGCTGGGCTGGTCGACGACGATCCTCCGTCGGCGGTTCGCGCGCCCGGCGCGACGGCTCTGCCACTCGATCCGGCCGACGTCGTCCTGCTCGGCCACCGCCCGTCCGACCTCGACGCCGATGTCGCGTTCGAGAACGCTCGCCTGGATCCGGCGATCCACGCGCTGACCGCGCCAGAGCTGCGCGATTACGGTTTTGGCCGCGCGGGCGAGGATGCCGCCGCGCGTCTCGCCGGTCGCCCAGCCTGGCTCCACCTCGACCTCGACGTCCTCGACGAGACCGCCCTGCCGGCGGTCACCTACCCGCAGCCGCTCGGCCTCGGCTGGGACGAGCTCACCGAGCTCGTCCGCCCTCTGGTCGCGGCTCCCGGCCTGATCGGGCTCTCCGTCGCCGACTTCAACCCCGATCGCGATCCTGACGGCGCCTATGCCGACCGTGTCGTCGAGTTGCTCGAATCGTTGCTGACAGAGCCGGCCGGCGAGCGCACGTGACCGCCGTCGGCCGTCGCCTCTAGGCTTGCCCCGGTGTCCGTCGCCGCGCTCGATCTCGACCTGGAGGTCTTCCAGGGTCCATTCGACCTGCTGCTGACACTCGTCCTGCGCGAGGAGGTCGACCTGCTCGAGGTCGAGCTGGCCGACGTCGTGCTCGCCTACATCGACCACCTCGAGGCGGTCGGCGAGCTGGATCTCGAGGCGGCGACCGAGTTCCTCGTCCTGATCGCCGCGCTGCTGGAGCTGAAGTCGCGGCTGATGCTGCCGCGCGAGGACGAAGAGGGGCTGGATCTTGAGCCCGGCGAGGCGGCCGAGGAGCTGCTGGCGCGGATGCTCGAGTACCGCCGCTACAAGCAGGCGGCCGGCTTCTTGATCGAGCGACTCGCCGCCGAGGACGGCTACCGCTACCGCTCGGCGCCGCTGCCTCCTGAGCTGCGGCGCGTCTCCTACGACGCCGCCGAGGCCTCGTACGACCCGACCAAGCTCGCCAAGGCGATCGGCGGCCTGCTGCGTGTCCCGCCGAAGCTCGACCTCGGCCACGTCGCCCGGCCGCGCGTCTCGATCGAGCAGCGGCTCGCCCACATGCGCGGCCTGCTGTCGCGCGTCGGCACCTTCTCCTTCGACGACGCCGTCAAGGGCGCCGACCGCGTCACCGAGGCCGTCACCCTCTTCGCGCTGCTCGAGCTCTACAAGGCCGGCGAGGCCGACTGGGAGCAGTCCGAGTCGTTCGGCCCGATCACGATCAAGGCGGGACGCGAATGAGCGACGAGAGCACCGGCATGCAGGACCTCGCGCGGATCGTCGAGGCGCTGCTCTTCCTGTCGCCCGACCCGGTCTCGCTCGACGACCTCGCCGAGGCCTGCGAGACGCCCGAGGACCAGATCGTCGCGGCGCTCCACCGCTTGCGCGAGCACTACGCCGAGGGCTACCGTGGCGTCGTCCTGCGCGAGGTCGCCGGTGGCTTCACGCTCGCGACCGACCCGGTCGCCGAGAAGGCCGCCCGCCGCCTGCTCGCCAAGCCGCGCACCCCGCCGCTGACCCAGGCCCAGGCTGAGTGCCTCGGCATCGTCGCCTACCTGCAGCCGGTCTCACGGCCGGAGATCGCCCGCATCCGCGGCGTCGCCTCCGAGTCCGCGGTCGGCACGCTGCTCGAGCGTGGCCTGATCGAGGAGCACGGCCGCTCCCGCTTCGGCGCCGTCCTCTATCGCACCACCGACCTCTTCCAGAAGCTCTTCGGCCTCGAGGCGCTCGACGCGCTGCCCGACATCGCCCAGTTCGACCCGTCGCCCGAGGACGAGCAGGAGCTGCGCGACCGCCTGCTCAAGGCCGGCGAGCAACGCCAGCAGAGCGCCGACTAGTGTCGCCTGGCGGCTGCGTCGTCGCGGCCGCGCGGGATCTCGATCACGCGCCCGTCGGCGAGCGTCGCGGTGAGGTCGCCGCCGGTCACCGTATGTAGCGTCTCCCGCGGGCCGAGTGCCTCGAAGTCCATCTTGAACAGGGCGACGAAAGATCGCAGTGTCGGCACGCCCTTCAAGTTCGGCTTCCAGGGCTCGCTCAGGATCGCGTCAACCTGTCCACTGGGCCCTTCGTAGCGCAGCGCGACGACGTCAGCGCGAGCGAATCCCTTGACGCTTCCCAGGTTACGGTCGGCCCCTCCACCCGTGGCGACCACCGCCGGTGCGGCCTCGAGCCAATCGTCGATGATGTGCGCTGCCGTGCACCCGTAGCCGCCCTCCTCGGCACGGCGCTCGGGCCCGACGAGTACGAAGCAGAGGTGGTCGCTGCGGTTGACGTAGGCGACCCCGATTCCGGTGCCGTCGGACCCGTCCGAGCCCCAAGGCAGTTCGACCGGTGGGCTCGCGCCGCCCGGGCCGGGGCGGACGTCGAAGGGCGGCGGTCCGACGATCTTGCCGTCGCGGTTCCTGCTCGGGGCTGGCGGCCGCCGCTCGGCAGATATCTCCAGCACCCGGTCGAGCACCGGCACGCCAGTACCAGAGCCCTCGATCTTGGCGGCCGCCCCGGCGGTGCCCAGGACACCCATGACGACGACGGCAGCCAGCGTGGCGCCGCGCCTGCGGCGGCGCTTCACGAGCTGGCGCCCTCCCGCCGCGACCAGGTCGGCACGGATCGTCAAGCGGGGATCGGTGTGGGGGAGGCTCATGAAGGTGGCTCCTTGATCCGCGCCAGGCGTGTCAGCCCGCGACTGACGCGCTGCCTGACGGTTGCCTGCGAGGTTCCGGTGTTGGCGGCGATCTCGGCGTAGTCGCGCTCCTCGATCACGCGTGCCGTCACCGCCTCGCGCTGCGCCGGCGGCAGCGCGGCCATGCCGGCGGCGTAGCCATCAGCCGCGTCGGCGGACAGCTCGACGCGCTCGATCTCGGCGTCCGAGAACTCGCGGTGGGGCATGCCAAGCCGCTGTCGCGCCGAACGCTCGCGCCCGTGGCGCTGGTGGGCGTCGGCGCGCTTGTTGCGGGCGATGCCGATCAGCCAGGCGCGTGCCGGCGCCTCGCCGGGTCGGTAGCGGCGGCTCGCGACGAGCGCCGCGGCGAAGATCTCGGCGGTCAGGTCGAGCGCGGTCTCCAGGTCGCCGGTCGACTGCTTCAGGAAGGCAATCATGAAGTCGACGTGGCGCGAGTAGAAGACGCCGAACGCCTCGGGATCGTCGCGCGTCGTGGCGAGCAACTCGTCGTCGGTCATCCGGAGGAGATCGCCCACTACAACCCAACTCCCTCCGCGACGCGGATCTGTGACCGCTACCCGGTCAGCCGCGCGCCGCGAGCTGCCCGCAGGCGGCATCGATATCGCGCCCGCGCGTCAGCCGGACCGTCGCCGGAACGCCGTTGTGCTCGAGTGTCGAGCGGAAGACCTCGATCGCCTCGCGGCCCGAGCCCTCGAACGGCGAGTCGGTCGGGTTGTAGGGGATCAGGTTGACCTTGAAGGTGTTGCGCGGGGTGAGGATCGCGGCGAGCGCGACGGCCTGCTCGTAGCGGTCGTTGACGCCGGCGAGCATCAGGTACTCGACGAACACCTTGCGGTTGCGCCGCTCGCTCCAGGCGCGGCACGCGTCGAGCACCTCGGCGAGCGGGTAGCGGTCGTTGACCGGCATCAGCTCGGAGCGCAGCGCGTCGTCGGGGGCGTGCAGCGACAGCGCGAGCCGGATCGTCGGGCCGTCGCGCTCGGTCAGCCTCTCGATACCGGGGATCCAGCCGACGGTCGAGATCGTCGTGCTGGAGGGGTGGACGCCGACGTCGGGCAGCCGCTCGCAGGCGCCGAGCACGTTGTCGAGGTTCAGCAGCGGCTCGCCCATCCCCATGAAGACGACGTGGTTGACCTCCTCCTTGCGGCGGAAGTGCAGCGCCTGGTCGAGGATCTCCGACGTCGTCAGGTTGCGGCCGAACTTCATCGTCCCGGTCGCGCAGAAGGTGCAGGTCAGCGGACAGCCGGACTGGCTCGACAGGCAGAGCGAGCGCCTGCCGTCGCGGTAGCGCATCAGGACCGTCTCAAGCGGCCGGCCGTCGGCGGTCTGGAAGAGCGCCTTCTCGGTCCCGTCGCGCGAATGGGCCTCGGTCTCGAGCGCGAGCGTCGACAGCGGTAGCTCGGCGGCCAGCGTCTCGCGCAGGTCGACGGGCAGGTTGGTCATCTCCTCGTAGGAGGCGGCGCCGCGCGCCAGCCACTGCCACACCTGTCCGGCGCGGAACGCGGGCTGGCCGCGCTCTGCGAGCAGGCTGTCGAGCCGTTCGAGATCCACGCCGCAAGTGTCGCAGCCGCGGATAGGCTGGCGGTGTGACCGGCGGCCAGGGGTTCGCGGAGCGTCTCGGACGGCTGTCGTCCTCGCCCTGGTTCGCCTATCCGGCCGTCTTCCTCGTCCAGGCGCGGGCGCTATGGGGCATCTGGGCCCACGACGACCTCAGTCCCGGTGACACCGCCGGCTACTGGCAGTGGGCCGACCTCTGGTTCGACCACGAGCAGGTCAACATTGTCTGGTCGCCGCTCTACACGGCGGGGCTCGGAACGCTGCGCTGGCTGACCGGCGACGACGCCACTGTCGCGATCCCGCTCCACCGGGCGCTGATCGCGCTTACGGTCGCGCTGCTGCTGCTCGCGGTGCTGCGCCGGCTGCTGCCGGCGCCGATCGCGCTGCTCGTCGCCTGCTGGTGGGCGGTGCTGCCGATCGCCTTCGACTCGATCGTCGAGGTTCACCTGTTCTCGGTGCTGCCGCTGCTCGTCGTCGTGTTGCTGCTGACGAACGACCCTGGTCCGTGGCGGCGTGGGTCGGCGCTGGCTGTGGCGCTTGCCGGCGCGGTGCTCGTCCGCAACGAGACGGCTCTGCTCGTCGTGGCCCTGTTCGCCGCGCTCGCCTGGTCGGAGTGGCGCCGTCGCCGTCGTGGAGCGGGAACGTCGCTGCGCGAGCTCGCCGTGGCGACGCTCGTCCCATTCGCCATTGCTCTGGCCGTCGTCGGCGGCTTCCACGAGCGCTCGATCTTCCAGGGCCAGGCTGCACGCGAGATGTGGCAGGCGAAGCAGACGCTCAACGTCTGCCAGGTCTTCGGGACCAACTACCAGCAGCGTCATGCTGAGTACCGCGGCAACCCATTCGTCGACTGCGACAGCCTGATGACGCGGCTGTTCGACAAGCCGCGCCCGACGCTGGCCGATGCCTGGCAGGCCAACTCCGGCGAGATGGCGGCCTTCACCGCCTGGAACCTCCATCTGCTGCCGGCCGGCCTCCAGCTCGGCCTGTTCAACGCCGTGACGGCCTACGACAACCCCGACTACCCGCCGGCGCAGCTCGAGAGCTGGTGGGCGACGCTGCTGACGGCCGTGCTACTCGCGTTGCTAGCCGTCGGCGGGCGCCGGCTGTGGCACGATCGTGCGGCCTGGGCGCCGCGGCTGCGCAGTCAACGTTGGGCCTGGTTCGCCTTCGGTGCGATCGGCGTGGTGACGCTGCTGGTCGTGGTCTTCGACGCCCGTCCACGGCCGGCGTACATGTTCGGGCTGACCGCGGGGATCATGGCGGCGACCGGCCTGGCGCTGGCGGCGTTCGCTCGCGAGCGCGCCGCGCTCGAGCGCGGCATCTCCTACGCCGCCGCGGTGCTGCCGGTCCTGCTGGTCCTCGCGCTGCCGGCTCACTACCGCGATGGCGCTGCCCGCCCACTCGCCGAGCAGTACGAGCGGCTGCGACCGGTGGTCCCCGACGCCGGGCCGGCAACGCTGGTCGTGCCACACCACACTGGCGAGGCGTGCGCCTATCTCGTTCCGATCGGGAGCTGCCGCACGCTCGTCTACAGCCGCGACATCGCTCCCGCGACGCGGCGTGATGGAGTGCCCGACGCCCTGCGCGCGGCTGGCGTCGATGCCCTCTACGCCGACGCGGCGATGCTTCGCGACCCGCCGATCGCTCGCCTCGTCGCCGCGCCGGAGCGCTCCGGTTGGCGGCTCGCCGCGCAGGGGGAGGGCGATGACGGGCCATGGGCCGTCCTCGTTCGCCAGGACGCACCCTTCACACGGCCGCCACGTCGCTAGCGAGTCAGCGACCCGCCGCGCACGCCGCCGCCCTGGCCTGCGAGCCTTGCGTGCGATGCGGCTCGCCAAGTATCTCGCCCACGCCGGTGTCGCCTCGCGGCGCGCGTCCGAGACGATCATCGTCGCCGGCCGCGTCACGATCGCCGGCAAGACCGTCACCGACCCGGCACGCGACGTCGACGACAGCAGCGATGTGGCCGTCGACGGCCGCCCGGTCGCATCGGAGCCGCAGGAGACCTACGCGGTCAACAAGCCGCCAGGAGTGGTCTCGACGGCCCAGGACACGCACGGCCGCCCGACAGTCGTCGGCCTCGTCGGTTCCGACCGTCGCCTCTATCCGGTCGGCCGCCTCGACGTCGACACCAGCGGCCTGATCCTGCTGACCAACGACGGCGCGCTCGCCGAGCGCCTGACCCATCCGCGCTACGGCGTCGAGAAGGTCTACCACGTCAAAGTCGACCCGCCACGGCCATCCGAGCGGGCGCTCCGTGCCCTGCGTGAGGGCGTCGAGCTCGACGACGGCCGCACCGCGCCCGCCCGCGCCCACCTCGTCGAGCCCGGCGTGATCGAGATCGCGATCCACGAGGGCCGCAACCGCCAGGTCCGCCGCATGTGCGAGGCCGTCGGCCACCGCGTCGTCGGCCTCCGCCGCATCGCATTCGGCCCGCTCCGCCTCGGCCGCCTCGGCCAGGGCGACGCCCGCCGCCTCACCCCAGCCGAGGTCGAGCGCCTACGCAAGGCATCCCTCAGCTAACGCTCGAAGCCGCCGGGATCGACATGTGCCCGAGCAGCGATTCCCAAGCGGAACGGCACATGTCGATCCCGGCGGTCCCCAGCCACGTCCAGGCCCTGGAAGAATCACCCACGATGAGACTCCGAGCCCTCCGCGGCGCCACCACCGTCGACGAGAACAGCGCCGAGGCGATCCTCGATGCCACCGATGAGCTGCTGCGCGCGCTGATCGACCGCAATTCGCTCGACAACGACGAGATGGTTAGTTGCATCTTCACCTGCACAGGTGACCTCGACGCCGAGTTCCCGGCCGTCGCTGCGCGCCGGATCGGACTGTCCGGAGTGCCGCTGCTCTGCGCCCGCGAGATCGACGTCCCGGGTGCGCTGCCACGCGTGATCCGCGTGCTGCTGCACACCTACGCCGACCCCGAGAGCGAGGCGCGCCACGTCTACCTGCGCGACGCGGTCAACCTGCGTGCCGATCTCGAGGGCGCGCAGTGAGCGGCATCGAGTTCAACGATCGCCTTGGGCGGATCCCCGTCTACCCGGCCGCCAAGACCTGGGAGCACGAGGGTGAGCTCGTCGAGCTGGCGTCGAACGAGGCTCCTTGGGGGCCGCTGCCGGCGGTCGTCGGGGCGCTCAACAGCCAGATCGAGCGGCTCAACCGCTATCCGGACCCGGGCAAGACGCTGTTGCGCCAGCGGATCGCCGACCGTTGCGAGCTGCCCGCCGCGCGCGTCGCGGTCGGCAACGGCTCCTGCGAGCTGCTGATGTCCGCCGCCGATGTGCTGCTCGAGCCGGGCGCCGAGCTGATCTACGCCTGGCCGTCGTTCTCGATCTACCCGCACGTCGCCGCCCAGTCCGGCGCCCGCGCGATCGAGGTGCCGCTCGACGACGAGCAGTGCCACGACCTCGACGCGATGGCCGCGGAGGTCACCGCCGCGACCCGGCTGGTGTTGATCTGCAACCCGAACAATCCGACCGGGACCGCGTTGCCGGTCGAGGCGATCCACGCCTTCGTGGCCGGGCTGCCACGTCACGTAGCGGTGATCCTCGACGAGGCCTACGTCGAGTTCAACGCGCTCCAGGACCCGGCCGATTCGCTCGACTTGGTACAGCGCCACCCGAACCTGATCGTCCTGCGCACCTTCTCGAAGGTCTATGGGCTCTGCGGCCTGCGCGCCGGCTATGCGCTCGGACCGGAGGAGTTCCGGCTGGCGGTCGACCGCATCCGCCAGCCGTTCTCGGTCAACGCGCTCGCCCAGGCAGCCGCCGCCGAGGCGATTCGCCACCAGGACGAGGTCACGCGCCGTGTCGAGGCGACGATCGTCGAGCGCGCCTGGCTCGAGGTCGAGCTCGAGGATCGCGGCCTGACGACCACCGACAGTCAGGCGAACTTCGTCTGGGTCGGTCTCGGCGAGCGCGAAGAGGGGCCGATCGTCGACGGGCTCGCTCAGCGTGGAGTGATCATCCGCGCGGGCGCTGCGCTCGGCAGTGAGGGCTACCTGCGCGTGACGCTCGGCACCCGCCACCAGAACGAGCGTTTCGTAGCAGCGTTGGACGAACTGATCTGACCCTGCTACAAGTAGGTCGATGGCTCGCACCGCCACGCCGATCAGCACAGAGGACCTTCCGGGTCTCCTTCGGCGTGCCTGCGTGTCCTATTGGCGATTTAGCTAGGCGTCCGGCAGCGGCAGCCCCTGCCGTCGGCCGAACGGTTCCCAGTCGGACGCCGATAGCCCACGCCCTAGTACCGCCGTCTCTCGTTCGAGACGGCCCCAGAACTTCGAAGGAGACAGAGAAGCGACATGATGATCGGGATGACAGAGGGGGTGACAACGGGCCGCGACCACGTTCGCGACCAGCGAATCGAGCGCGCTGTGCCGCTCGTCACGCCTGAGCGACTGCTCGGCGACATGCCGCTCGGGCCAGAGCGGGCGAAGGCCGTCGTGCGTGACCGCGAGCGGGTCTCGGCGGTCCTCGACCGTGAGGACGACCGGCTGCTGGTCGTCGTCGGACCGTGCAGCGTCCACGACGTCGACGCGGCGCTGGAGTACGCCGGCCGGCTCGCCGAGACCGCCGAGCGGTGCAGCAACGACCTGCTGATCGCGATGCGCGTCTACTTCGAGAAGCCGCGCACCACGACCGGCTGGAAGGGGCTAATCAACGACCCCCACCTCGATGGATCGCTCGACGTCAACGCCGGCCTGCACAAGGCGCGCACGCTGTTGCTCGAGGTGCTGTCGCTCGGCCTGCCGGTCGGCGTCGAGTTCCTCGACCCGATCACGCCGCAGTACATCTCCGACACGGTCGCCTGGGGCGCGATCGGCGCGCGCACGACCGAGAGCCAGGTCCACCGCCAGCTCGGCTCCGGACTGTCGATGCCGATCGGTTTCAAGAACCGCACTGACGGCGACGTCCAGGTGGCGGTCGACGCCGTTCGCGCGGCCGCCGCGTCGCACGCCTTCACCGGCATCGACGACAGTGGCACCCCGGCGATCCTGCACACGACCGGCAACCCCGACGGCCACGTGATCCTGCGCGGCGGCAGGGGTGCGCCGAACTACGGCGCCGCCGAGGTCGAGCAGGCGCTCGCCAAGCTGCGCGCCGCCGGCCTGCCGGAGCGCGTCGTGATCGATGCCTCGCACGACAACAGCGGCAAGGATCCCGACCGTCAGCCGATCGCCTCCGAGGCGATCGGAGCGCAGATCGCGGCCGGCAACCGGGCGATCGTCGGCGTGATGCTCGAGTCGTTCCTCGTCGCGGGAAACCAGAGCGTTGAGAGCGTCGGCGGCAAGCTGACCTACGGCCAGTCGATCACAGACGCCTGCATGGACTGGGACCAGACGGTTGCCGTGCTCGACGGTCTGACGACGGCGGTCCGGGCGCGGCGCGACGGATGAAGGTCGCCGTCCTCGGCGTCGGGCTGATCGGCGGCTCGATCGGGCTCGCGGCCAGGGAGTGCTTCGAGGATGTCGAGGTCGTCGGTTTCGGGCGCAGCCCCGAGCGGTTGGAGCGCGCCCGCGAGCTGGGTGCGATCGACAGTGCGGCGACCTCGCTGGAGGATGCGCTCGACGGCGCGTCAGTTTGCTTCTGCTGCGCACCGGTCGGCGCGCTCGACGGCCAGATCGCCGCGGCCTTGGCGGCGGCCGGCGAGGATTGCGTCGTTACCGACGTCGGCTCCACAAAGGGCGGAGTCGTCGCGGCCGCGGCGGACCGGCGCTTCGTCGGCGGTCATCCGATCGCCGGTGCCGAGACCGCCGGTGTCGAGCACGCCCGCGCTGATCTCTTCCAGGGCGCGACTTGGTACTTGACGCCGACGAGCGACAGCTCCGGCGTCCTCTTCGAGCGGCTGCACCGGCTCGTCGCCGCGCTCGGCGCCCGCCCGGTCGCGATCGACGCCGACTCCCACGACCGTCTTCTCGCCACCGTCAGCCACCTGCCGCACGTGCTCGCCAACGCACTGGTCACCCAGACTGCCGGTGCGCTGGGCGAGGAGGACGCGGCACTGCCGCGCGTCGGCCCGAGCTTCCGCGACGCGACCCGCGTCGCCGGCGCGAACTCGGCGATCTGGACCGACATCTACGTCGCCAACCGCGAGGCGATCGCGGCTGAAGTCGACGCCGTTGTCGAGCGCCTGCAAGCGGCGGCCGAGCTGTTGCGCGCCGGTGAGGCCGGTGCGATCACCACCTGGAACGAGCAGGCGGCGGACGCCCGTCGCCGGCTGCTCGAGGCCGACCTCGCCGGCGGCGTCGTTCACGAGTTGCGCACGACCGTCCCGAACCGCCCCGGTATCGTCGCCGAGGTGGCGCTGGCGCTCGGCAAGGCAGGGGTGAACATCGTGGACATGGCGCTCGCGCCGGCCCCCGACATGCGCTCCGGCGCGATCACGCTCTGGATCGCCGGCGACGCCGAGGCGGACCGCGCCCGCCAGTTGATCGACGACCTCGGCTTCCCAGTCGCCGAGGCGTGAGCAACGCGCGTTTCGAGCCGGCGGGAGCGCTGCTGGGGGAGTACGAACCTCCCGCCGACAAGTCGATCTCGCACCGCGCCGCGCTGTTCGGCGCGATGAGCGACGAACCGGTTGCGATCACCAACTACCTCGACGCCGCCGACACGCGCTCGACGCTCGACGCCGTGCTGCGGTTGGGCGCCGGTGTCGAGGACGAAGGCGACGGTCGCGTGCTGATTCGCGGCGTCGGTCTGCATGCGCCGCTCGAGACGACCGGCGGCCGGCTCGACGTCGGCAACTCCGGCACGCTGCTGCGGCTGCTGCCGGGCTGGCTCGCGGGCCAGCCGGGGGGAGAGTGGGTGCTCGACGGCGACGAGTCGATCCGCCGTCGTCCGGTCGACCGTATCATCGCTCCGCTGCGCCAGATGGGCGCAGACATCGATGCCCGCGACGATCGCCTGCCGCCGCTGACGGTTCGCGGCGGCGAGCTGCGCGGCACGACCTACGACCTGCCGATGGCGAGTGCCCAGGTCAAGTCCTGCGTCCTGATCGCCGGGATGCTTGCCGACGGCAGCACGACGATCGTCGAAGGCCGCACCAGTCGCGATCACACCGAGCGGATCCTCGCGCGCTCGCGCGTCCCGTTCGAGCGCGACGGCCTCAACATCACCGTCTCGCAGGTCGACGAGCTCGAGCTCGACGCGATCGCCGTTCCGGGCGACCCGTCGTCGGCTGCCTTCATGGTCGCCGCGGCCTGCCTGGTGCCCGATTCGCGCGTCGTGATCCAGAACGTCGGTCTCAACTGGACTCGCTGCGGCTTCTTCCGCATCGCGCAGCGGATGGGCGCCGTGATCGTCGGCGATCTCGAAGAGCCCGGCGAGTTCAACGACGTCGAGCCGGTCGGCGAGCTCGACGTCGCCCACGGCCCGCTGGTCGGCACCGAGGTCACCCCCGAAGAGGTGCCCGCGGCGATCGACGAGCTCACACTCGTAGCCCTGCTCGGCGCCTTCGCCGAGGGCGACACGATCGTCCGTGGCGCCGGCGAGCTGCGCCACAAGGAGTCCGACCGCATCGCTGCCGTCGTCGACGGCCTGCGCGCGCTCGGTGCCGACATCGAAGCCACTGATGACGGCTTCGCCGTCCACGGCGACGGCACACCGCTCCGCGGCGGCACGATCGACGCCCGCGGCGACCACCGCATCGCCATGCTCGGCGCCATCGCCGGCCTCGCCTCCCAAGACGGCGTCGAAGTCCTCGGCATGGACTCCGCCGCCATCTCCTATCCCGGCTTCGAGTCCGACCTCCGCGCACTGCTGGGCTGACGAGCGAAGCCCGCGTCTACCTGGGCTTCCTCCGAGTCGAGACCATCGCCTCGAACGCCTCCAGCCGGACCCGCATCCGGTCGAGATCCTCGCGCAGATTCGCGATCCGCTCGTCGGCCCGTGCGGCCAGGGCGGCCGCAGCGGCGTCGCCGCGGTTCTCCAGGCGGACGCCGCTGAACGAGACAAGCGTCGCCGCGGCGAGCATCAACACCCCGGTGAGATACAGGACGGTCTGTCGGCTGAAGCTGCGGCGCCCGACGCCACGGTCCCAATCGCCCGCCCAGCCCTGCCGCAGGACGTCTCGAAGCCCAAGGCCGCCGCTCACGGCGCTGACGAAGAGCGCACCGAACGACACGATCCACAGCAGAATCGCGGGCGCCGTGACCTGAAAGCTTCCGACGGCGAAGGCAAGCAGCGCTGTCGCCGCGGCGATGGTCGTCGCGGTGCCGGTGATGATCCCGATCGCAAGTCCGGCATTGAGTCGGCTCGCTTCGCGACGGTCGTCGATCTGGGAGTCGGACACCCCTACAGTCCCCAGAGATCCTGGGTCGTCGACCACAGCCGATCCCAACTGCGCGATATCGCATCGACGATCTCATGGCCGCTGATCGGGCCGCCGTCGCTCGCGCTGTTCTCGGCACGTGCAGCCTGGGCATCCTCGAGCACGGTCTTGGTGTCGGCGGCGATGCCGGTGCTCAGGTCGTCGAGTCCGAGGTGTCCCTCCAACGACAGGGGATACCCGACCAACGTCTCGAAATTGACGATCAGGAATAGAACCGCGTCGTCGCGGATCGGTACGGCCGAGGTCGCGACGACCCCGTTGACCGAGTCGTCGACCGCGGCGGAGACCTGCCTTCGAGCGCTCTTTCGATTTAGGACCGATGCTGCCCGCGACGGCGCCGAACGCTCGACCTCCAGCGCGTAGTAGCGGCGATACTCCCCCCTCACGAAGGTTCGCTTCGCCCAATCCGCTGGAATCCCTCTCAGGCCGGTGCTCGTTGAGTAGGATCGCCGCCCGTGGTGGTGGCGATCGACGGACCGGCGGGAGCCGGCAAGAGCACCGTGGCGCGCGCCGTCGCAGACGCGCTCGGCTTCGTCTATCTCGACTCGGGGGCGATGTACCGTGCTGTTGGGCTGCTGACGTTGGAGGAGGGCGGAGCGGCGTCGGAGGTCGCCGAGCAGCTTGATATCTCGATCGGCGACTGCGTGATCGCCAACGGACGAGACGTGACCGAGGCGATCCGCAAGCCGCGGGTCTCGGAGGCGGCGTCGAAGGTGGCGACCAAACAGGCGGTGCGCGCCGCGCTGGTCGAGAAGCAACGGGCGCTAGTCGCCTCTGGCGACTGGGTCGTCGAGGGCCGCGACATCGGCACCGTCGTTGCGCCCGACGCCGCCGTCAAGGTCTTCCTCGTTGCTGATCCCGAGGAGCGCGCCCGCCGCCGCGCCGCCGAGCTCGGGATCGAGGTCGATGCCGTTCTCCGCGACCAAGCCCTTCGCGACGCCCAGGACTCCAGCCGCGAGCACTCCCCGCTCAAGCCCGCCCAAGGCTCAGTCGAGCTCGACACCACCGGCCTCACGATCGACGAGGTCGTCGCGCGCATCGCCGAGCTGGTCGCTACCGCCCGCCGCCAGTAGCCTCACCCGCCCATGCCCCTCCCGAAGGTCGCGATCGTCGGCTATCCGAACGTCGGCAAGTCGACGCTGGTCAATCGCCTGTCTGAGACGCGGGAGGCTGTCGTGCATCCCGAGGCGGGGGTGACGCGCGACCGCAAGGAGGTCGAGGCGGACTGGAACGGGCGGCGGTTCCTGCTGATCGACACCGGCGGGGTCGACATGGACGAGACCGACGATCTGGCGCGAGCAGTGCAGCGGCAGGCGCGCAGCGCGCTCGCCGAGGCCGATGTGGCGGTCTTCGTGGTCGATGCCGCGGCGGGGATGCGACCGGGAGACACCGAGCTGGCGCGAGAGCTGCGCGGCTCGGAGACGCCGATCGTCGTGGCGGCGAACAAGGTCGACGACGCCAAGCGCCAAGGCGACGCGGCCGATTTCTACGGGCTCGGCCTCGGCGATCCAGTGGCGATCTCGGCCGCCCACGGGCTCGGAACGGGTGATCTGCTCGACAGGATTGCTGAGAGCCTGGCGAGCGTTCCGGAGCGCGAGGAGGAGACCGCCACGCGGCTCGCGGTGATCGGCCGGCCGAACGTCGGCAAGTCGTCGCTCGTCAACAAGCTGCTCGGCGAGGAGCGGGTGATCGTCGCCGACCTCGCCGGTACGACACGCGACTCGATCGATACGCGGATCGAGGTCGAGGGGCGGCCGGTGGTCCTCGTCGACACCGCCGGCTTGCGCCGCCGTACCAAGGTCGCCGGTACGGTCGACTACTACGCCCAGCTGCGCTCCGAGCAGGCCGCCGAGCGCGCCGACGTGGCGATCGTGCTCTGCGACGCCTCGGAGGGAGTGACCACCGAGGACTTCCGGATCGCCGAGCTGGCGATGAAGACCAACTGCGCCACCGTCGTCGCGTTGAACAAGTGGGATCTCACTGAGACCGATCTCGAGCACACCCGCGCTCGCGTCAACAAGAAGCTGCGTCAGCGGCCGAAGCTGATGGCGGTGTCGGCCAAGACGGGCCGTGGTCTGACGCGCCTGGTCGCCGAGGCGCTCGACCTCGCCGATCGCAGCGCGCTGCGGATCCAGACGTCGCAGCTCAATCGCTTCCTCGCGGACCTTCAGGACATCCGCCAGCCGCCGGCCAAGCACGGCAAGCGGCTGCGCCTCTACTACCTGGCCCAGTTCGAGACTTCGCCGCCGCGCTTCGCGCTCCAGGTCAACGACCGCTCGCTGGTGACACGCGACTACGCCTACTTCCTCGAGAACCAGCTACGCGACCGTTTCGGGCTCGAAGGGGTGCCGCTAGTCATCGACATCAAGACCACAGCAGGTCGTCGCAGCTATACCTGACCGCTTCTGTACCCTTTCCGCACCTTTTCAGAGCGTCTTTTGAGCGTCCCCGGCCCCGGAGCGAGCCCCTCCCCATGAGCATCACCGACTTTGCCGACAACGAGTTCCTGTTCACCTCGGAGTCCGTCACCGAGGGGCATCCGGACAAGATCGCCGACCAGATCTCGGACTCCGTGCTCGACGCCGTGCTCGCCGCCGACCCGCACGGCCGCGTCGCCTGCGAGACGCTCGTCAACACCGGCCTGATCGTGATCTCTGGCGAGATCTCGACGACCGCCGACCTCGACTTCCAGACGATCGCCCGCAAGGCGGTCGACGAGATCGGCTACAACGACGCCGCCTACGGCTTCGACTGCAACACATGCGCGGTGATGGTCACCGTCGACAAGCAGTCGCCCGACATCGCCCAGGGCGTCGACCAGGCCTACGAGAAGCGCGCCGATGGCTCGGGCGACGACTTCGACATCGCCGGCGCCGGCGACCAGGGGATGATGTTCGGCTACGCGTCAAACGAGACGCCGGAGCTGATGCCCGCCCCAGTGGCGCTCGCGCACCGGCTCGCCGAGCGCCTCTCCGAGGTCCGCCACGACGGCACGCTGCCCTACCTGCGCCCCGACGGCAAGACCCAGGTCTCGGTCCGCTACCGCGACGGTCGTCCGGTCGCGATCGAGAAGGTCCTGATCTCGACCCAGCACGCCGAGGACGTCGACCAGCCGCGGATCAAGTCCGACCTCTGGGAGCAGGTCGTGATTCCGGTGCTCGACAAGGAGGGCGTGCCCTACGACGCGGCGACGCTCAACTCGGGCCACAACTTCCTCGTCAACCCGACCGGCAAGTTCGTCATCGGCGGGCCGATGGGCGACTGCGGTCTCACCGGCCGCAAGATCATCGTCGACACCTACGGCGGCGCCGCCCGTCACGGTGGCGGGGCGTTCTCCGGCAAGGACCCGTCGAAGGTCGACCGCTCGGCCGCCTACGCGGCGCGCTGGGTCGCCAAGAACGTCGTCGCGGCCGGTCTCGCCGACCGCTGCGAGGTCCAGGTCGCCTACGCGATCGGCGTCGCCAAGCCCGTCTCGGTGATGGTCGAGACCTTCGGTACCGAGAAGATCGGCCGCGCGAAGATCGCCGAGCTCGTCGACGAGCACTTCGACCTGCGCCCGGCCGCCTTCCGTCGCGAGCTCGACCTGCACCGGCCGATCTTCCGCAAGACGGCCGCCTACGGCCACTTCGGCCGCGAGCTCGACGAGTTCACCTGGGAGAAGACCGACAAGGCCGACGCGCTGCGCCAGGCCGCCGGTCTCGCCGAGGCAGCGCCTGTCGCCTAGCGAGTCCAACAGGCTCCGCGAGGTCTACGAGGAGCAGTACTCCGCGGAGGGCGACGACGCCCTCCGCTACGGAGCCTGGCGTGAGCTGTGTGCGGGCGGCAAGGCCGACCACGTCGTCGAGCTGATCGGTGAGTTGCCGCAGTCGCCGCGGACGATCGCCGAGGTCGGCTGCGGCGATGGCGTCCTGCTGACCCAGCTCGCCCGGCGTGGGGTGGGGGAGCGCCGCGACGGCTTTGACATCTCCGAGCGCGCCGCCTCGTTCGCCGCGACCCGTCCCGAGGTCGACGCCGCCCAGCGCTTCGACGGCCACACGCTGCCGGTCGCCGATGCCAGCTACGACCTCGGGATCCTCTCGCACGTCCTCGAGCACGTCCCGGACCCGCTGCCGCTGCTGCGCGAGACGGCGCGGGTAGCGCGTGCTGTGGTCGTCGAGGTCCCGCTCGAGGACAACCTCTCCGCATCGCGCGCCTCCGCCCAGGCGGGCCGTGACGCTATCGGTCACCTTCACCGCTTCTCACGCGTCGATGTCGCCCAGCTCGCGGTGGACGCCGGTCTGCGCGTCGCCGCCGATCTCGCCGACCCGCTTCCCCGAGCCGTCCACGCCTTCTTCGCAGAGACGCCGGCCCAACGCACCAAGGCCGCCCTAAAGGCATCGGCCCGCCGAACGCTGTTCACCGTTGCGCCCCGCGCCGCCGAGCGCACCTTCACCCTTCACTACGCGGCGCTCTGCCTGCCGCGCCAGTCCTAGTCGGTCGACCCGCCGTTGCGTCCCCGGCGCAGCTCGTCGAGCACGAGCAGCAACCCGTCGCGCTGGGCGCGGATGTCATCGGAGAGATCCTCGATCGCAATCCGGTTCGCGCGGCTCTCGGCGTGCACGGCCTCGAGGGTCTCGACCGAGCGTTGGGTCATCTCCGTGTTGTGGTCGATCGAGGCCTTGAGGTCGCGCAGCACGTCGCGGTTCTGCTGGAACTCGCGCTGGAGGTCCCCGCGCATACCGCGGATCTCGTCGCGCATGCCGCGAATCTCCCCACGCATGCCGCCAAGTTCCCCACGCATGCCGCCGAGCTCGGAGTGCATCTCCTCGCGCAGGTCGTCGACGGCGGTTCGCAACCCGCGCAGGTCCTCGCGTACCCCGTGTCGCCAGCGCTGCTTCGGCATGACGACGAACCTGCCAGCCGGCGTGTCACAGGAGGCCCCGTTCCCGCGACGGTTCTGTGACCGAATCGACAAGGGGACATTGTGCCACGTGGCACGGCAGAAATGCTGCGCAAGCCTGACCTCTGCCTCGCCCCATACATTGGCCTCGTGATCGCGAAGGTCGAGCCGCTGACCACCGCCCGCGCGCTGCGCGGGCCGTTCGACTACCGGGTCGGCGAAGAGCTGGTCGCTGACGGCGTCGGGGTCGGCAGCGTGCTGGTCGTCCCGTTCGGGCCGCGACGGTTGCTCGGCGTCGTGGTCGAGGTCGCCGAGACCAGCGAGCTGGACCCGGAACGGCTCGCCGAGCCGATCGAGGCGCTCGAAGCCGACGTGCCCGCGGATCTGGTGCGGCTCGGTCTGTGGGTTGCCCAGGAGTACGTTTCGACGCCTGCGCGCGGGCTGGCGCTGGTGCTCCCGCCGGGAACCGGCACCGGCAGCGGGCGCAGGACCAAGGCGCGCGAGTCGCTCGCCGCCACGTTAACCGCCGCGGGACGCGCTGCGCTGGAAGACGGGACTCGGCTCGGCAGCCGCCAGCGCACCGGGCTCGAGGCCCTGACGGACGGCCCCCTGCGCGTCAGCGACCTCGCGCGCGGCAGCGGCTGCGACCACGCCAGCGTGCGTCGTCTGGAGGCGCGCGGACTGCTCGTCGTCGAGCGGACCTTCGAGGCACCCCGCCGGCCGGCCGTGCGCCCGGTTGGCGCCCTCGGTCCCGTCGGCGCCCTGACCGCCGATCAAGAAACCGCCCTCGTCCAGATCATCGGCGGCCTGCCGCGCGGCCCAATCAGCGGTGGTGGCGGGGTGCCCGAGCAGCGGTTCCCAAGCGGATCGGGCACCCCGCCACCACCGCGTACCGCCACGCCCGCACGCGCACCAGAGCCGCTCCTCCTCCACGGCGTCACCGGCAGCGGCAAGACCGAGGTCTACCTACGTGCCGTCGAGGAAGTTCTCGCCCGTGGCCAGACCGCGATCGTCCTCGTACCCGAGATCGGCCTCACGCCCCAGACGGCTGGTCGCTTCGTCGAGCGCTTTGGCGACACCGTCGCAGTGCTGCACTCCCAGCTCACCACGCGCGAGCGCTACGACGAGTGGGCAAGGTTGCGCGGCGGGGATGCCCGTGTCGCGGTCGGACCGCGCTCTGCCGTCTTCGCGCCGCTGGAGAACGTCGGCCTGATCGTCGTCGACGAGGAGCACGACGGCTCTTACAAGCAGGAGGGCGACCCGCGTTACGACGCCCGCACGGTCGCCGAGCGTCGCGCGCGGGAGAGTGGCGCGCTGCTGCTCGCCGGTAGCGCGACACCGCGGCCGGAGAGTGTGCTCCGCTATGAGCGCGTACGGCTCCCGCAGCGCGTCGACGGCCGCCCGCTGCCGCCGGTCGAGTTGGTCGGGATGGCGGGCGTCAAGGGTCCGTTGCACCAGCGGACGCGCGACGCGCTCGAGCACGTGCGCCGCGCCGGGGAGAAGGCGATCGTGCTGCTGAACCGGCGCGGCTGGTCGAACTTCCTCACCTGCGGCGACTGCGGGCGCGTCTGGGAGTGCCCGAACTGCGACGTCACGCTGGTGCTGCACAAGTCGGCCGGCCGGGTCTCCTGCCACCACTGTGGCCACCGCGAGCGGGTCCCGGACAGCTGCCCCGATTGCGGATCGATCTCGCTCGCCCGCCACGGCGTCGGAACCGAGCAGCTCGGCGTCGAGCTCGAACGGCTGATGGATCCGCTGCCGGTGTTCCGTCTCGATGCGGACACAGCTACGCGCGGAGGCGCCGCCGAGGCGCTCGAGCGGTTCGAGGCTGCGGAAGGGGGGGTGCTGGTCGGCACCCAGATGGTCGCCAAGGGACACGACTTTCCGGACGTCACGCTCGGCGTCGTGCTCGACGCCGACGCGACGCTGCGCTTCCCCGACTTCCGCTCCGAGGAGCGGACATTCGCTCTCGTCGCGCAGCTCGCCGGTCGTAGCGGCCGCGGCGGGAGCGAGGGGAGGGTCGTCGTCCAGGCGCTCGACCCCGCGGCCCCGGCGCTGCGCTTCGCCGCCGGCCACGACGCCGACGCCTTCCTCGACGTCGAGCTAACGCGCCGCGAGGCGCTCTCCTACCCGCCCTACGGGTCGCTGATTCGCGTCGTCTGCTCGTCCGAGCAGGCCACGCCGGCGAAGGCCGCGGCCGATGCGCTACTGGGTCTGATCCGGGCGGCTCAGATCCCGGTTCTCGGTCCGGCGCCGCTGTTCCGGCTCAAGGGCCGAGAGCGCTTCCAGCTCGTCGTCAAGGCGACCGACCGCGCGGCGGCGATCGTCGCGGTGCGCACAGGCGTCGAGGCGACGGTGGCCGACCGCTCGCTCGGCCCCGTGAAGTACGCCGTCGACGTCGATCCTCAGTAGGACCGGCGACGTCACGAGCGTTACGATTGGGGAGATGGCCGACGAGCACGACAGCCAGGACGAGCTGGAGGAGCAGGAGACCCAGCTCGACCCGGAGACGCTTGCCCGTCGCGCGGCGGCGATGTCGTTCATCCGCCAGTTCGGCGACCCGGTTCTGAAGAGCCGCGCGATCGAGGTCGACAAGTTCGACGACGGCCTGCGCCGCCAGGTGTCGCGGATGGCCGGGCTGATGGACGACGCGCTCGGTGTCGGGCTGGCCGCGCCGCAGCTCGGCATCTCGCAGCGGCTACTGGTCTACCGCGTCGGTCCCGACGCGCCGCTGGTCGCGCTCGTCAACCCGGAGATCGAGTGGAGCAGCGACGAGCAGGAGGAGGGCGAGGAGGGCTGCCTGTCGATCGTCGGCGTCAACGTCGACGTCGAGCGTCCGGTCCACGTCCGCGTCCGCGCCCACGACGAGCTCGGCGAGCCGCGAGTCGTCGAGGCCTCCGGCCTCGAGGCACGCGTGATCCTGCATGAGATCGACCACCTCGACGGAGTGCTGATCCTCGAGCGCACCAGCCGCGATCAGCGCCGCCGGGCGATGCGCGAGCTGCGTGAGCGGGAGCGCCAAGAGCGCGAGCGCGCCGCCGAGCAGGCCGCCTGAGCCGCCACGTGCGCACCGTCTACCTCGGGACGTCCGATTTCGCGGCTGTCGTGCTCGACCGCCTCGCCGCGTCTCCGCACCGACCGCAGCTCGTCGTCAGCCGTCCCGACCGCCGCCAGGGCCGCGGTCGCAAGGTCTCGCCGCCGCCGGTCGTCGAGCGGGCGCGCGAGCTTGGGATCGACACCTTCCAGCCGGAGAAGGTCAACGACCCCGATTCGCTGGCGCGGATCGCTGCCGCCAAGCCTGATGCCGCCTGCGTCTGCGCCTACGGGGCGATCATCGGCGACGACCTGCTCGCCGCGCACACGTGGCTCAACGTCCATCCGTCGCTGCTGCCGCGCTGGCGCGGCGCCGCTCCGATCGAGCGGGCGATCGAGGCGGGCGACGGCGAGACCGGGGTCGCGATCATGGAGCCGGTCGCCGAGCTCGACGCCGGTCCCGTCTACATGGTCCGCAACGAGCCGATCGGCCCCGAGGACGACTACGGCAGCCTCGCCGAGCGGCTCGCCGCGCTCGGTGGCGATCTGCTCGTCGAAGCGCTCGACACGCTGCCCACGCCGCAGCCGCAGGGCGACAGCGGCGTGACCTACGCGGAGAAGATCGATCGCGAGGAGCGACTGCTCGATCCCGAGCTCGACGCCACCTCACTCGAGCGCCGCGTTCGCGCCCTGACTCCGCACGTCGGAACCTACGTCGAGCCCGACGGCTTCGAGCGGCTCGGCGTTCGCCGCGTCACGCTCGCCGTGTCCGAGGTCGGGCCACCGCCGGGCGCGCTCGCCGCCCGCGACGGACGGCTGCTCTACGGCACTGCCGGAGGCGCCCTGGAGCTGCTCGAGGTCCAGCCCGCAGGCGGCCGGCCGATGGACGCCGACGCGTGGTTGCGCGGTCACGGGGCCGCACTAGGAGCGGGCTGAGACCGCCGGTCCGGCTCACCCGCCAGAATCCTTCGATGGCCGACGAGGAACGGATCGACCTTGGACCGCCGTGCCCTTCGTGCGGCGAGCCGTGGCTGCGCGCCACCAACCTCCCCGGCCGTTACCGCTGCGTCTACTGCCTGACGCGCTTCGAGCTGCGCTCGCAATGCCCGGATTGCGGCTCGCACTCGACGATCGCCCGCATGTCGGACCTCGTCAACGTCCGCTGCCGCAACTGCGGCGGCTCGATGCTGACTCCTGTTTAGAGGGCCTCTAACGCCTTCTTGATGTCCGCCACGGTCTGGAAGTCGAGGCCGAGCGTGTGGTCGTGGCGGTGGCGCACGACGCCCTGCTCGTCGACGATCACCACCGAGCGGCGCGTACCGCGCAGCTTCGACCAGCAGGCGTAGGCCTTCGACACCGCGTGGTCGGGATCGGCGAGCAGCGGCACCGTCAGCCCGTGCTTGTCGGCGAACTCCTGCTTCGACTCGACGCCCTTGCCGGAGATGCCGATCGCGGTCGCTCCCAGCGCCCCGAACGCCTCGGCGTTGTCGCGGTAGGAGCAGAACTGCTTCGTGCAGACCGGCGTGTCGTCGCCCGGGTAGAACAACAGCACGACTCGCTCGCCGCGGTGCTCGGACAGCGTGAACGGGCCAGCCGTTCCCTCCAGGGTGAAGTCTGGCGCCTGCTCGCCAACGGCGGGTGTCCTGCTCATCTGCTCGCTCGCTCCTGCGTCGGGGTCGGCCCTGAAAGCTACTCAGTGGGAGCGGCGGTAGAGCATGTAGAGCAGCGAGCAGAGCACCAGCGCACCGCCGGCGTAGCCGATCTCGACCTGGACAACGCGGTCGTCGAAGCCGGGGATCAGCAGGAAGCCGACGTAGGCAGCGGCGGCGGCGAGCCAGCAGGCGCAGGCGGCGCGGGCGTGCGCACGCGCCAGCAGCGCCTGGTTGAGTGTGGCCGCGGCGAGATAGAGGCCCATCCCGAGCGAGATCAGCACCAGCCCGAGCCGGTGATAGGCGAGATCGCCGCCGAACACGAGATCCATCAGCCAGGGCCCGATCGCCAGCATCACCAGCGCGACGCAGCCGGCGAAGGCGGCGATCGCCTGCAACGTCACGGTCACGCTGCGCCGGAACGGGTCGCTCTCGCCCCCCGCGCGCAGCCGCGTCAGGTGGGGGAGGATCGACGTCTGGATCGCCTGGAACAGCTGCAGCGGGGCGCGGGCGATCAGCAGCACGTTGAAGGTGAACCCGGCGAGCGCGGCGCCGTCGGGGCCGTCGGTCGTCGCCTTGACGATCAGCGGGCCAGCGTTGAGGAACGTCTGCTCGGCGAGCATGATCGCCAGCACCGCGACCATCGCGAGGACTCCGACTCCGTCGAGACGACCGGCATCCGCGACGACGAGGCTCAACGTGAAGGGGGAGGCGAGAAC
>CAMLNW010000006.1 GCA_946481495.1 uncultured Actinomycetes bacterium | reverse complement strand
CACATGAACCCAGTCACGAATCCCGTAGCCGACGTGCTCGCCACCGACCGCCGACATCTGAAGTGCAATGACCGGGTGACCGCTGGACTCGCCATCCTCGGCGGACTCGATCCGCACGTCGTGCCAGCCGGGCGGCAACACCGCGCCAGCGCTCCAAGCGTCCACGCCGTCCAAGTTGATCGTTGCTCCCATTACTTCTCGCCTCCGTTCGCCTTGTTAATCCACTCGGCCAGATCCAGCTCCGAGAACTTGCCGAGCCGGTTCGTGCGGTCCTTACCGCGCCGGCCATCCGCCGTCACCGTCTGCCCGAGATAAGTCACCGTGCCGTCGTCGTCCTCCTTACGGCCGCAGTAGGCGACGACATCGACCATCGCCATCAGCTTCACCCCGAGCGCCGGGTTGCTCGTGCCGGTCACCGGCAGCCGCTCGAAGTTGCCGGCCTCCTCGTCCTTCACCGGCGCCTCATGGGCGATCAGGACGACATTCAGGGGAAGGTCGATCAGCGCCCGACAGAACCGCTCGACCTTCGTCGTCGCATCGCCGTAGTTCGGCAGCGTCGGCCGACCGTCACCCGCGATGTCGCGCAACACCTTGCCGTACAGCTCGCCGACGGAATCGACCAGGACGGTCCTCTCCTCGGGAGAATCCGTCAGGTGCGCGTAGATCGAATCGAGCGTCGCGCACGCGCCCTTGTTGGAGATCGGGACCTCGTGGATCTGTCCGTTGCCGTGAAGCTCGCGAGCGAACCGCAGCGGATTGCCCGGCTCGGCGTTGACGACAAGGATCGGCCCCGGCGCGGAACAAGCGTTGGCCGTCTTGCCCACTCCGGGCGGGCCGTAGAGCAACGCATTCAGCGTTGTCTCGGCCGGCGGTGCGGCGAACTCCAGGCTCATACGGATACGGCCTCCTCTTTGTTGGAACGAGCACGTTTCGGCGGGACGCGCCGGAAGTAGGCATCGACGAGATCGCCGTCGGGCGAGTCGCAGATCTCGCGGAACGCGCAACCACCGCACCCCTGCGGGGGTGGCTTACGGATCGGGTACAGCTCGCCCGAGTCGAGCTGCTGGATCAGCTTCGCGGCGGAGACCAGCTCGCGGCCCGTCTCGTCAAGCTCGCCGGGACGGAAGATGACCGTGTGGCGGGCCTGCCACTTACGCTGAGTAAGTGCCTCGACCGTCTCGGGCTTCGGCTCCTCGCCCGTCTCCTCGCACGCGGCGATATACAGCTCGGGCGTCGTTAGCTGGTCCTTCGCGTGCGACGCCTTGCCGGACGCGAGGATGCGCGCCGGCTTCGGGATCTCGTTCAGTCGCTCGTCGACAATCACCCCGGCGACATCAACCCCGTAGCGCTCGCGATACGCCCATGCGTAACGGCGGATCTGGGGCGAACGCTGGATCTGCTCGAAAGACGACAGGCGGTTACGGTTCTTGAACTCGACAATCCACGTCCGACCCGCCCCGTCGAGATGGACGCCATCGACGTAGCCCTCGAACCGATAGCGCGTCGACTTCCGACCGCCGTTGCGCGAAGGGATGCCGACTAGAAGCTGACCCTCCAACCGATCGATCGCCAACTGATCTGCCGTGTCGGTGTAGTGGACCAGCAAGCTTCCGAGGCGCGCGCTGAACTCAGCGTGCTCCTCGGCCATATAGACGCCGGCCTCCTTCTGCTCGGCAGCGTCCTCGGCCAGCGAGTCCTCCAGCGCCTTGACCGCCGGTACGAACGCCGGCATGGGGCCGAGGTCCGCGTTCGCATGCCAGGCCGCCACAGCAGCACCCCAAGCACGCCCCTCGCGGAGACGCGGAGCGGTAGCGCGCGGCTTCAGCGCATCGCCATCGGTCAGACGCCCGGTGTAGCGAAAAGCATGCTGCGCCTGGCAGGCGAGCGCCGTCTCGATCTCGGAGTGCGACAGCAGCCGCATCAGCGCCAGCCGCCCATCGAGCGGATGCGCTCGTGGTCGAAGACGCTCCGCTGCGCGCGGAGCTCCTTGTCGCGGAGACGCGGAGACTTCGCCTCATAGCGCGCCTCGCAATACGGGAGGATCGCGATAGCGACGATCAGGCCGAACGCAATGATCGGGCCGGCAGACATCAGTAGCTCCGGGCCGCATCGGGGTCGCCCTCGCCGCACCAGTCGTCGAACGACGGGATGTCCGCCTTGACCTTCGTCAGTGCCTCGGTCAACGCCTCCGACACGTCAGAATGGACCTCGCGGTGGTAGTGCTCGACCTGGCGACCGCCGCGATCCGGCTCAGCAGCCATTGCTACGTCGTGCGCCAGAGCGCTGATCGCCTCAATCTCGGAAACCGACAGCAGCGCGCTCATACCGCGTCTCCGATCCGAAGCGGCTCAGGTGCAAGCTGCTGGGGGGACGACGCCCCAACAGCCTGCGCCTCAACCGCCTCTGGGAGCGGATCGCCACACTCCGCGCAGAACGAGCGACCGGACCCCTCGGTAGCGACCGGCACAAAGTGGCCGTTCGGGCAGACACGCGGGGCGACGATCACAGCGGTAGGAGCTGGCCGCTGCGACGGCCACGGTTGTAGACAGTTACGAACTGCTCAGCGCAAGCACGACCGACACCGATCTTCTTGATATCGGCCAGCCCGCGAGCGTCACCCAAAAGCGCACCGGGGCCGCCACGGTACTTGCCGATCTTGCGGGCCAGCGCGCCACGGTCGACCTCGCCGTTGTAGCGACCCAGCACCGTCGCCATGCCCGAAACCAACGACCGATCAACCGCAACCGCACGAGTGCCCCAGGCCTCGGTAAGCACCGAGAGCACACCGTCAAGCGAATCGGCATCACGGGTGTAGATGTTCGTTAGCTCGGCGACGCACGACACACGACCGTCGCTGGTGGAACCGGCGACGGTCCAGCCGTGCTCCGCAGCGGTGTCGCGCACCCCCAGTGCCACTGGGTCATTGGCGACCAGTCCAGCCTTGTACTTGTCGAACGGAGTGACCGGACGCGAGTCGTTGGCCGCGAGGAACTTCCGGGCCTCCTCGTCAAGCGTCAGGCCTCGGTAGACATGACAAAGAACCTTCGTGGCGCCCAGGCCAAGCTCCATCGCGGCCCGAACTCGATGCTGACCATCGATCACATAAGCAGTGCGCGGCTCGCTAGTACGGATCGAAACGGTAATCGCCCCGACCTCGTTCAGGTCCCACTTCTCCCGAAGCGCCCTGACCCGCGCCGGCAGCAGCTCCCGCTGATACGCCGGATCAAAAGCCAGTGCCGAAAACGGCAGATGGTCGGTTGAGAACTTTTTCTTCACCGAAGCGCCTCCATTTGCTTTTTGAGCTTGCGGATGGTCGCTATGGCCTCGTCAAAGACCTCTGTCCACCCATCGATCTCTTCGTCCGTCGATACGAGGAAGGCCCGATCCGGGCGCAAGTGGGGGAAACCGCTAGAGATGCCAGCAGCCATGCCGACCGCCGTCTCCATGCGGACCTTTGCCTTATCGGCGACCTGGCGATTCCGCTCTTTGGAGAGGTCGAGCTTGGCCGGCTTGGTCTTCGCGCGGCCCTCGGCGATCTTCCGGCCCTCGGTAGGGCGACCTGTGACCCTCTCGAAGGCGGGAGTCACCTTGCCGGTGCGGTCCATCTCCTCGACCGCCTCGACCGCAACGGGGTTCCCGGCCTCGGCCTCGGCGACCACGTGGCGAGCACGGTGGTATGTCGGACGTGACATGCCGATCGCCTTGCCGACCTTCTCGCCAACCTCTCCCTTTTCCGGTCCCGAAAAGTTTTCGCCACCGACCGCGCCCTCGCCCGGCTTGGCCTGAGTAGCCGCCTTCCGGGCCGCAGCCTTCGGCCGCTCCAGTTTCTCTAGCTCGGCACCGAGTGAGACCTTCTCGGAGGGAAGCATGTCTTTCCGACATACGTTCTCGTCCCACTCCGCACGAAGGGCGGCGCTCGCCTCTTCAAGCGTCTCGACCTCGCAAACCTCGACACTCGACCAGCCCAACATCGAACACGCCGCCAGTCGGCGCTCACCAGCGACAAGGCGGCCCGTGGGAGTCACCGTCACCGGGTTCAGCAGGCCGACATCAGCAATCGACTCCCGGAGGTCGTCGAGATTGCCGAGATCCTTCCGGTGGCGATCAACGATCTGGATGTCCGAGATCGACATCTTCATGCGACCAACTCCCGCTCAACCTCGGCTCGCAGCTCCTCCAGCATCTGGCGGAGCTGGGCGCTTGCCGTTCGCTCCTGGCTTGCCGCGTAGTCCTTGAACCAGGCCAACGTTGACCGACGGATGCGTAGGCAGGCGTTAACTAGGGGGTCCGAAGCATCTTCAGAATGCGTCATATATATAACGTAGCACCATATAGTGCGGCACGTCAAGTCGTAATTTACGCATGGGTGCGAAACGTGGCCATATGCAGGCGTAATTGCAGGCGTCGTCATGACCGGTAATGCGCGATAGCCTCGCTACTCATGAAGACTTCGATGAAGCGCGACCCGGCGCGCGGTCGCCGAATACGGGCGCTACGGAAAGAGGTCGGCCTGACGCAAACCGGCCTCGCGAACCGCGTCGGGATTCAGTCGCTCAAGACCATCCAGCGCTGGGAGAGCGGCGAGCCGATCCAGACCAACAACCTGGCCGCCCTCGCCGAGGCCGTGGGCGCAACCGTCGAGACGATCCTCGGTCTGCCTGAGAGGCAACCGATGGCCGACCCGCTCGCCTACCTCCAGCGCCAGATCGACGAGCTGAACGAAACCGTCGACCGGATGCAGCAGCTCATCGCAGAACGGCCACAGGACCCGGCCGCGCTTCGTCGAGAAGCAGAAGCGCTAGCTCAGCAAGACGACGCCGACGCTCCACCGAAGCGTGGTCGCGGGCGCAAGCGATGATCCGCGCCGCACAATCGTCCAGCACGAGCCGGTCCCTCTCATAGCGCTCGGCCCCCTCGCGGTCCAACACCCCGCCCGACAGCCTCTCAGGATCAGGCGGCCCTGTCCAGCCTGATCGTGTTCCTTCGTAGTCGAGACGCGGACCAGCGTCCCGCCTCCCATGCGAACCCATCCCTACCCCTTCCCTCCATCGCCCGACGCCGCTCCCAAGCCCCTGACACGGAATGGCCGTGGCGAGGTCGTTGTCGATGAAGCCGGCCGAACCTAACCGACCCCCTGCCAAAGAGCAAGGGTCATCAGGAACAGCAGCGTACGTCGCGTCGATCCCGTGCAGATGAAGGGCGGCCGGCCCAGGGCGTCAGGGGTGCCCCGGGCCGACCGTGGCGGTTCCCCTGACGCTGCCGCTGTTGATGCCCGCCCTGACGACCATCGCTACCGGCAAACCAGATCGGCAGAGTAGTCGATTGGTCTGACCGCTGCCAGCCAGAACCGGCCAAGATGCCTAGCGGCCCAGAAGGTTCTGACATGTCAGAAAAGTCTGCGGCCCGGTCTTCGGGCTTGCACCGTCCGACCGGGCCGCATATTCTGGTAGCAGCGACGAAACCAGAAGCGCAAGCTTAGGTGTCGTCGCCGACAGAACAACACGGCGGCAATCCGAATGAAGCCCCTAGGCCGAGTCGCCTCTCCATAGCAGTCGAAGTGCAACCAGCGCCAAAGAGCTGGAGGGGCCTCATCCCAGAGAAACCGTACGTGTCCGGCTTTGGCCGGAGGCAGACAGAAGCGATCTCTTTGGAGAACCCGGCAAAGCACGACCTGGGCGGGTTCGAGCTTCTGGGCCGATTCCTAGCGACGCTACCTAAAGCCGCCAGAATCGCACTGTCCCCCGCAAAGGGGGCAGTGCGCCTCAAACCTGCTCGGCACATTAGTTCTAACTGCTTGGCATTGAGGGGTGAGGATGTAGGAACTAAGTACTAAGACGCTTACTACGTAACTACGTATGGAGCGCGCACGCGCGAGCTGAAACGAAAAACGCCCGCCACCGAAGTGACGGGCGTTTCGACAGGACGGGAAGCCGCAAGCAACTATGGCAATTGCGACGGACGCGCCAGACTGAAACCGGATCGCGACGCCAGGTACTCGGCGACGACACCGATAGCGACGAGCGCCCCAGTGATCGCTGCGGTGGTCTCACCGCCGAGTTGCACGCCGAACGGCTCGACGAGCGCGAGGACGGTCGCTACGACCGCACCAGCGGTCACGGGCAGCCGAAGCGAGATCAGATCGCGAATGAGGTTCTTGACGAACATGGTGGCCTCCTAGACCGTGGATGGGTTCTTGACGCCGTAGCGGCGCTGCTGATGCAGCACGCGGCTCTTGTAGAAGCGCGCGCGGCCTCGACCGACTCGCTTGCGCCCGCGACGGCGCCATGCCTTGAGGCGCGCCAAATAGAGCACGTAGGTCAGCGGGTAGCCGGCGCCGCAGTCGTGATGACCGCCGCCCGCAGCCCCGAGGTCGACGTGCTCGCACACGCCATGCGTGGTCGAGCGCTTGAGCGGAATGCCGTAGTCGACATGCCACTCTGCGAGCTGGTCGGCGACGGCGTTTAAGCCGGCGTGGTAGCTGCGGATCCAGTCGCGCTTCGAGAATGATGCGAAACCCACCTGCTCGACCGAGAGCGCGAGCGAATTGAACATCGCCTGCGTCCATGCCTTCTCGGCATCGGGCACCATTCGCACCTTGTTGCCCTCGGCGTCGATCCCCACATGCGAGGACGCCTGCGATCCGGGGTTGTCGAACCAGCCCGCCAGGCCGTCCAGATCCGACGTGCCAGGCCGGTTGTGTCCCTCGGTGGTGTGAAGAACGATGATCTTTGGCGTCACGCCTCTGCGCGACGACCGGTTGCGCACTAGGCGCTCGTACTGCTTCGGCATGGTGACCTCCTACGGGTCGATGGGGCCGGCTCAGCCGGCGAAGAAATGCAACGCGACGGCGACGGTCGGACCAGCGATGACGCCAGCGACCGCGCCCCACGCCATCCAGACGCCACGAGCGCCAAGTTGGCGGTCCCTACGCGACTCCAGGGCATCGACGCGCTGTACGGCGTGGGCGAGCGTCAGCTTCACCTCGTCGTGCTCCTTCGTCGCCTGGGCCTGCGACTCGTCGATGCGATGGTGGACAGCGCGGATCTCGCGAACCAGACCCTCGGCAACACGGTCGACGTGGGCGACGAGGAACGCCTGATCGTCGGCACTCATCGGCCGGCCCTCCCCGGATGTCGCGCCGTGAAGCCCGACAGGTAGCCGGCGTCGGGTGTGCTGATCTCCCCGGCACCACCGCCAGGGTTCTGGCGTGACGTGCCGAACCAACGCAGCTTGCCGCTGCGTGGATCCTTGACCGACATCAGGACATGCTCTGGGTTCGCGTAGACGGTGACGAACTTGCCCTTGCCGGGCTTGCCCCACGACTGCGCGAACTGGCCCGACACGCGCGGCGACACGCCGAGAAGCTGCGACACGAAGCCCGAGCAGTCGACCAGCTCGCCGAGCTTCGCGGGCGTCAGACCGTGGCCGCCGCCCCACTGGTAGGGCAGCTTGCCGGCGTTGTTGATCTTGTCGACCTTCTCGGCGCGGCGGATGATGTCCGACGGCCGGATTGCGCCTCCAGTGCTGCCGAGGCGCGGGTTGCCGTCCAGCCCCTTCAGCGCGGCGCCAACAAGCAGCTCGCCGCCATTCTTGACCGGCACCTGGCGAGCCGGCGTATCGACCGCCTGCTTGAGCCCGGACGCTAGCTCAAGCAACCCGCCAGGCTTGCCGCGCTCGGCCAGATAGTTGAGCTTGAGCTGCTTGCGCAGATCGGAATTGTCAACGCCGGGGATCGTCTTGGTCGCCCCTGCGCGCTTCGGCGAGAACTTCTGACCGCCGGCCTTACCGCTGAACTCCTTACGGATCCGGTTCGCCATCGGCGCCAGGCTGTCCCAGACGTGCGGGGTGCCGGACTGCTGCACCTGCTGGGCGCGAGTCCCGAGATCGGCGCCCCTACTCGCATCCGCGCGGTACTCGTCGTAGAAGCGCTTGACCGACGCATCCAAATCGCGCGGATTCGGGTAGTACATCGCCCGCTCCTGACGCCAACCCTGCGAGTCGCGATCGCCGCCAGGCAGGTTGCGGTAACGCGACTCCGTATAGCCGACCGCGATGGCCGTGTTGATCGCCTTGCGGCGCTCGCGAGGTGGAAGATCCGCCAGGTGCTTGCGGCCGCCCGCGATCAGCTTCTTGATGATGCGCTTTTGCTCGTGGTCGAGCTTGCGGATGTCTCCGTAAGAAGAGGCCATTGAAACTCCAGGGGTCAGCGCCACGCAGACCAGCGCGATAACGCGAAACATGAGTGCTCCAGGGGTCGGGGCTACTTCAGGAGGCCGAGCGGATCGGAGTCCGTCGCCTTCTCGCTCAGGCCAAGCGGGTCGTCGTCGACCGTCGATCCAGAAAGCCCCAGCGGATCATTGGACGCGCCACGTGGGCGCTGTAGCAGCGGACGCTTATCGCCGCGCTTGCCGGACAGCTTGGTAATCCTCGCCTCGACCCTCTTCAGGTCTGCCTTGATCCGCTCGTATTCGCGCGTCTGACGCTTGCCGTACCCGGCCGAGCCCTGGCCACGCTGGCCAAGCTCCGCACGACGCTTCAGCAACCCTTGACGCACACCGAACAGCACGTCGATCTCTGCCGTCTCGGGATCCACGCGATCCGCCCGGATGCCGCCTACGTAGGACAGCGCCTTGGCCCCACGTCCCTGGCCCCGGCGGGACTCGCCCTCCTCCGACAGGCGCATGATTGCGCCGGGCGGACCAGGCATCAGCACCTTCGACACGTAGTCGACCTTCGCCGGCCAGCCCCAGCCCTTCTCGCCCGAACGGCGGTCCTGGTAGTCGGACACGACGCCGAGCGACCTGCGGACCGAGGCGGGCAAACCCGACACGAACGCGGGAGCCGCAACAAGCGGCGACTCGTCGCGCTCGATCGGTCCCCGGAAGAAGTAGTTGTAGTTCGCCGACAGCTCGACCGGCGTGCGGATCAGCGGATTCAGCATCGCCGTGAACTTGTCGCGCCACTCCGCGAGATTCTTCGCGGCGAAATTGCCATCGCGCGGCAGTGGAAGCTCGTTCAAGTCACCCAGCGGCAACGCCGTCGAAACGGCAAACACCTCACCACCGCGTCTTAGCGGGATCGGCGCGGTGCGCAACTGAAACTCGCGCAACCCGGCCTCAAACTCGGCCAGGTCGATCCCCTGCGCTTTCGCGATCTCCTCCCGGGCCTTCTGGACGTTCGCGAACTTGCCAGGTCGCTGGACGACACTCTTGGCCTGTAGCGGCACGTTGCGAGCGGTGAAGGTGTAGAACGGCAGCAGGCGGCGCATGACCGACCGCTCGAACGGCGACAGATCGCCATAGTCGAAGTGGTGGCGAGCAACCCGGTCTGCCGCCTCACGAGCCGCCAGGCCCTCCTTGCGAGCACCGATGTAGGTCGCCAGACGCATGATGTCCTCGCGGGACTGGATCGTCCGGCCGGCGTATCGCGTCAGCTTGCCGCCCTTCTCGACCTTCTTCACGCCAGCCTCGTTCGCCCGCCAAAGCTCCGGCAGCTCGCGCTCGATGAAGCCCTGGCGGATCGCGCCCGACTGGGCCGCCTCGTGCGCCAGCTTCTCCAGGCTGACCGACTGGCTTCGGCCGTACTGGTCCTTGACCTTCGTGGTAGCCCCAAGCGCGCGCTTCAGGCCGACGGAACGCATGCCCTCCTCGGACTTGTGCAGCGCCTTCAACGTACGTCCGGCCACGACGGTGTTCTTCACCAGCTTGCCGCCGCCCTGCGCCAGATAAGCGTTCTGGGTGTCGCCATAGAGGTTGCGAAGATGGAACCCCGGGTTCGGGACCGTCGAGATGTACTTGAACCCGCCGGTCACCTTGTCGAAAGCTCGGCCGACGATGTTGCGCTCATCCGCGGGCGCGACACCCTTAACCTGGCGCTTCACGAAATCCTCGTTCAGGATGACGAGCTTCTTGTCCGACTCGCCGGCCGCAACACGCGCCAACAGGCGCTTGTCGGCGGCATCCCTTGGGTCGAGCGCGCGGACCTTCCCGGCGGCAATCTCAAAGACCGCCTCACCCGCCTTGACCTGAGCGCCCTCCGTCACCGGCCGCCCGGCCTTGCCGACGCCCTGCGCCATCTTCGCCTTCGCCACATCGAGCGCCGACTGCGACAAGCGGCGAGCGATAACAGTCGGGATGTCCTTCGAGAACTTCGGGCCGCCCGCCGCCTCGATCTGAGCGATCGTGCCGCGATGCTGGCGCGTCTTCCCGTAGCTCGCCCGGATCGTCGTGCCCGCCTTTCCGCCCTTCGCGGAATCCAGCGCCTCGTCGAGCATGTGGGCGAAGTAACGCGGACCGGACACCGCAGCGGTGCCGACACCCGAACGGATCTCGGCCTTGCGCGCGGCGCGGAACTCGCGCTCGATCCCCTCGGCCGCCTCGCGCAGGCCCCGATCTCGAATGTCGTAGACGGTGCCGCGCTCGATAGCGTCGATGACCTCAGACGCCCGCGCTGGCGGAATTGCGTTCGCGAAAGCCGCCGCCCGGGCAATCGCGCGATCACGGCCACGGGCCGCCCCAGCACGCGCCTCGCGCGTCGCGCCCTTCACCGCACGGAACTCGTCGTTGCCGACCCCGGCAGGCCGGATATGCGGCGAAAACGTCGTACCCAGCTCCCGCGCAGCGCGACCGACACGGGTCGGGTCGCGGTGCAGCTTTGGCGCAATCGGGATCGTTGCGTTCGCGCCGCCGAAGCCGACCTGAAGCCCGTGGCTATCCGGGGCCTTCGCCGCAGCACGCTTGCCAGCCCTACGCCCAGCACGAGCGTCGAGCGTTCCAGCACGCCGCTGTTGGCGAGCCAAGTTGCGCTTGGCCGCCGCCTCGTCCGCCAGGCGCTTGGCCTCCTGCTTCGACTTGCCCTGAGCGAGCGCTCGACGGTAGGACTTGCGAGACGCCCTCTCACCCGCATCCGTCGCCTTGACGGCCGGCGCCGCCAGCTTCCCAGCCTTGCGCGCAGCCTCGCGAGTCAACACCTTCTTGGCAGCCGCCTTCGACGCTGCGTTCTTAGCCACCGACGCGGTACCGAACGAAACGTAAGTAGTTGGGTCGAGCGCCACGTCGAGGCCAAACCCGGCGACCCCGGCAACGGTCTTGTTCTTGACTCCCGCCTCCTTCAGCACGTCGGAGAACGTGTACTTCTCCTCGTTCGACAGGCCAGCAGAAACCGCCTCAGCGAACTTCCTCGAAGTCGGGGAATGACCCTGGACCGCAGCGCGCGCACCGCCCGCGATGCCATGCAGCGGGCGAGTGGTCTGCTCAAGCACGTCGATAGCGGCACGTCCAGCCTTGCCGGACAGCCGGTCGATGTTCAGGCCAGCAATCTCTAGATCGGCCGGCTTCGGCGATGCGGTGCCGCGTCGGTCTCGCCGGTCAGCGAGAAGGCGAAGCTTTGCCTCGGCCTTCTGACGGTCAGAGATCCGCTCGGCCCTTTTCTTCGGCAGGTAGACCGACTCGCCCGAGCCGCGCTCCATCCGAACGAAGTCCTTGCGGATCGCCTTCGGGATCTGCTTCGGCGAAGTGATGTCGCCGCGAGGGGGGAGGCCCGGAGCGGTCTTGACCTTTGACGCCGGGACCTTCGCCTCAGCGCGCTTGGTCTTCGCGACCGCCCTCTTGCGTTGCGGCTCGAACGCAGGCGCAGGAAGCCCCGTCGGAAGCGACACCCTGCGCTTCGGCGCGGGCTTGGTCTTCGCAACCTTGCGCGCACCACGCTTCACGTCCGCCAGCGGAATGCCGGCGATGGTCTTGACCTTGCGAGCCACTACGGCGTCGGCTTCCCGCCGATGATCGGGACGCCCGCAATCGTCTTGACCTTCTTCGACGGCTTCCGGGTCTTGACGTTGACGCCGTACTTGCGCTTGATCGCACGGGCAAGCGCCGGATCGACGCCACCGTTGACAGCACGCTGAACGGCCGCCTTAGCCAGATCGCGCGGATAACCCTTCTTGCCGACCAGACCGGCGACGACAGACCCAGGCGAGACGCCCTTCTTCAGCCGCCCGTTCTTCATGTACGCCTGAGCAAGCGAGTAGGCCTGGCCGAGATCGGCCTGATAGCCGCGACGCTGCGAGGGCGTGAGGCTTGACGCCCCACCGCCGCCACGATCCGCGCGCTGGTTGTCGGCTAACGTGTCGGCCCGGTCGAACGCCTCGTCGTCCCGACCGGCAGCGAAATCGCGGCGATCTCGCATCCGGTCCTCGCGCAGCTTCACCCGCGCAAGCCGACGACTGGCCGCATCGTCCTTCGCGTCGAGCTTCGCCTTCAAAGTGTCGAGCCCGAACGCCGCGCGCTCCAGGCCGTAAGTGCGCTCCTTCTCACGCGCCTGTGTGCGGAACTCGGCGCGGAACTGACCCTTCTCGGTCGCCACGTCGCGTGCGGCCGACTCGATCTTGCGACGGTTGCCCGCCTCTTGCTGGAGGGCGGACAGCTTCGCCCCGGCACCGATTCGGCCCCGGTCGGCCATGTAGGCGTTGTTCGACGCGCCGAGAGAGTCGACAAGACCCGCCTGCGCCAATCCCGTCGCCTGGCGGCTCTGGACCGCACGAGCGGCGATGGCATCCAACTCCGGATTCGCAGTCGCCCCAAGCTTCGCAGCGGCCTCCTGAGCCTGCTGCGAAAGCTGAGCGTTCTGAGCATTCGACTGAGCGGTGGCTGCGCCGGTCGCCGATCGGATGTTGCCCGCCGCCTGCTGAAAGCCCTGCTGGCCGCTCTGTCGAGCACGCTCAGCCGCCGCCAGGTAGTCGTCGTACCACGAGCCAGTATTCGCAATCTGCTGATCAGAGACCCGGCGCTCCGCGTCAAGCTGACGCTCCTGCGGACCGAACTTCAAACCGGTCGCGGCCTTCAGCTCTGCCTTGAATGTCTGACGTGTCAGAGGCGCGGCGAGATCGAACGGAGCCGGTTTCGGCTTGGCTGGCGTCTTGGGCTTTGCGGGCGCCTTCGACTTCGGAGCGCCCTTGATCGACACCGTCCGGCCACCGATCTTGTAGACGTGCGCGCCGTCGACCTTGCGGAACACCTTGCCCTTCCGGGGCGAACCGGACTTGACATTTCGGAACCGACCGCCACCGAGCGGCTTAAAACCCTGAGCCATAAGGAACCTCCTACCGGCGGAAACTCAACCCTCCGCTGGCGCGCGGGTCGTAGCCGAGAATGGACTTGATGTCGCCCCACTTCGGACCAGAGCGCTTGCCCGAATTCCAAAGCCGCTGAGCAAGCTGCTGGGTCTGGACGACGACAGGATGGTTGTAGTACTTCGTCGGATCGGGCTTCGCTGGACCGGCCTGAGCGGCAGGGCCGGGATCATCAGCGCGCGGCGCGCGACCCAACGCATCCAACTTCGCGTTGCCGATCGTCGTGTCGCGATCGATCCCCGCCTGGGCACGCTGCTGCTCCAGAGCGTGCAGCGCCTCCTGGTACTTCGACCGAAGATCGCCCTCGGACTGCATGTACTGGAAGCGATTCGCGTCCGTGTTGCGCAGATGCGCCGAGCTGTACACGTTGCCCGCTGTGTTCAGCGTCCGACGCTGACCCTGCTGATAGGCGCGGGTCAGCATCGCCATAGCGTTGAACGGATCGGATGGGTCGTCGAAGCCGTACTGGCGCTTCACCTGGCCCTGCTGATAGTTGATGCCCTCAACCGTCTGGCCGTACTGACGGTTCGCTAGACCAACCTGATCCTCGTAGGCGTCGTCGAACGGCTGGGCCTGCGGAGAGGCCGGAGAAGGTGAGGCCGAAGGTGCAGCCGGCGGCCTGAAGCCCGACAACGGCTGGTAGGTCGACTTCGCCGGAGCGGTCGGCACGATCTTCTTCGGCTGGAACTTCGCAACCTGCCGCTTGACCCCCAGCACCTTCGGAGCCTTCGGAATCGAAGCCCGCGGATTCGGCTTGAACGAAGCGATCTTCTTAGCCGTGTAGGTAGCCATCAGGTCTTCACCATCCAGTTGACGATCTGATAGGGCTGCAAGTTCGTGTGCGACTGACCACCGCCGCGATCCTTGATAGGTATGTCCGTATCGCTCAAGACCCCCGTTTGCCCGCGCCACGCACCGTTCCCGTCTCCGCTGCCCGACGCAGCGAAGTTCAACGCCAGCGGGTGATCGTGGGCTGGGATCTGGTTGACCGTGAGGGTGACGGTCTCGACGCCGCCCGAGTTGCCCAGCGCATCGTTGGCTGCTAGCCGTCCAGCGGCGCCGTCGACACCCGCCGGAACGCGACCCCGGAGATCGGGAAGATTGAAGGTCGTAGTGCCGTTGCCAGCGCCATAGGTCGTACCGATCGCGGAGAACAGCGTCGCGTACGTGGTGCGAGAAACCGCCGAGCCATCGCAGAGCAGGAAGCCCGTAGGGGCGGCCGAACGCGCCGTGGCGAGAACCGTCCCTGCCGGAATCAATGCCTCTTGAATCGCGGTGGCGAGTTGCGTCGTGCCTACGGCCCCGTCGTCAAGCTGCGCCGTACCGACCGCCTTGTTGCGCAGGAGATTGCCGGCAAGCGGGAACACACCGGCCAGCTTTCGTAGCTGGCGCTGAACTCCGGGGGCATCCAAGACGCCGTTGTGCTCTACCTGCTCGATGGAAATACTCATGGAACCTCGCTAGGGTGGGCGGGGTGAAGGGACTGGCGGGGGTTGTCGCAGCGATTGCCGTATTAGGGCTGGGGGAAGCAGCGCACGCGGTGACGCTCGTGACACCCGATGGGCGAGTGGCGCAGCCCTATCAGGGGTGGGTGGATACGGCGAGGGTTCCCACACCGAGCCTTACGCTGACGGTCCACGCGGGCGACTCCGACAACACACAATCAGTTACTCACTGCGGCGAGATGGTATTTGGGTGCATCTCGCTTGACGAGGCATACGTCTACGTGTGGGGCACCGATCGTCGCTCGAAGCGATCCACGCTCCTGCACGAGGTCGGGCACGCCTTCGACAGCATGTCGCTGAATGGCGCGGCGCGTGCCCGCTTTCTTCGGGTCCTTGGCCGACCGAGCTACCAGTGGGTGCCGAGAGGCGAGGAGGTCTTTGCCGATGCCTACGCTCACTGCGGGGTGCGAAAACGTCGCTGGGCTCGCGGCGATGTCGTCTGGTCGAACGGTACGCCCGTCCGTGGCTGGCGGATGAATCGCGCCTGTCGCCTAATCGAGACCCGTCGCTAGAAACCCAGCGTCCAGACCCACAGCTTGCGGTCCTTGGCGGTCACGGTGCCCGAGGTCGCCTTGAAGCGAACGCTAACGTCGTAAGTGCCGGCCGCGAGTCCCTCGATGACGCAGATGCCCGTCCGGGTCGTTCCCTCCCACGGCACGGAATTGCCGTTATCAATCGAGCTGCGCGCGTTGGCCGATGTGTTGTAGCTCCCGAGCACGACACCCGTAGTCGGCATCGTCGTGTCTGGGGTGGCCTCGTCGCTCACGAGCCCTGCTCCCGATGAATGCAATACAGAGTAGTAGCCCACGCCGGCCGCCGAAGCCATCCCCGCCGCCTGGGTCGGAAACGCTGGATTACCCTGTGCCTCGTAGACCTTGATCTGCTCGCCATCGATGAAGCTGGCTGCGCGGGCGGCGGCCGCGACCGACTCCTTCCATATCGCTCGATAGCCGACCATCAGTAGCCCGTCAGTTGCCAGCACAACATCCCGGACCTCATCGGTCGCATCGACTCCCGAGGTCCCCGACAGCGGCCCGTAACCCGTGTTCGTGCGGCCCTGCTCCGTCGCAGTGATCGACTTGCCGCGACGGACGCTGTCCGACTGCGACAGTGACAGCGCGGCGGCGACATCGGAGCCGATCTTCGACAGATCGATCCACCCATCCCCGTTGACGAAATCGCGCAGATCCTCGAAGTTCTTCTGGATCTTCGACGCCGAACGCTGCTGGCCCGTCGCGATGGTGTTGGTGAGTGAAACGTCGCTCATGTCTTCTCCGGTGTCGACTCAATCTTCTGCTCGCGCAGATGGAAATCCACGCGATGCAACGCCCAAGTCCTGTTCAACGTCGAATTGCTGATCGCCAGGCTGAACACAGACCCCTGACGGTTCATGCCGCCGCGCACAAGCTTCGGCGTCGGCTGGCGATACGGCCCCCACACGTCGTCGGGATCGTCGGTCCAGACATCACCCGGGTCCGTCGTCCAAAGGTCAGCGAGATCGGCGGCGCTGAAGATCACCGACGCATCACGACCGGTGTCCTTCCAGTCGTTGGTCAGGCGGACGCTGCAACCGCCCTCGCCGACCAAGCGGGCCTCCCTGACGGTCTTGACACCCGGGACGCCCATGTCCTGCCAGCCGTAGCGAGCACGCGACACGATGGCCGAGCCTCCGGTGTTGTCGGAGGCCATGTCGTCGGCCGTGTAGGCGTCGGAGTGGCGACCGACGTTCTTTGTGCCGCCCGAATAGGCGAAGACCAGCTCGTCGTCGGACGCTGGCCGGAAGCTGCACATGGCGGCGATGGGAAGGCCCTGGGGCGCCCACGAGCCCGTCCGAGGGTCCAACACCCAAGTCAGGTCATTCGCAGAGCTCGCACCCGTAGGGCACGCCAGCCAGATCCGCTCGTCGTGGAACGCCATTGCGCACTTGTCGATCGCGGAACGGTTGATAGGCGACGACTGGAAGTACACCGACGGGGTGCCGGTGAAGAACGGCTCCAACGCCTCGGATACCGCAACCGGATCAGAACCCGTAGTGCGGTAGACGCCCTTGCGGTCCAGAAAGTAGATCCCGTCCCTGCCGGAGGCGATAGCGCGACTGGCGGCCAGCCCTACGCCGTTGTCGACGCGCCGATAGGAGGGATCGAACTCGCCATCGGCATCCACGCCAGCGGAGTCGAAGACGAAGAACTTCGACTCCTTGAAGACGAACAGCAGCTCGCGGAACGTCGCCACGCCCATGATCTGCTCACCGTCGCCGGGGTCCAGATCCTCGAAGATGTTGGCCGTGAAGTTCTCCGGGTCCGCCGGGTCGCTGAAGCGCACCGACGACGGGTTGTTGCCCGCCGTAGCACCGCCCTCTCGGGCGGTCACCAAGCGGTTGTCCCAGACGGCCAGGAAGCGCCCGGTCTCGCCAGAAAGGCCGGCAGGCGTCGAGAACGTCGTACCGCTGAGTTTGCGCACCTGATCGGTGCCGTTGGCGATGTAGACCACCTCAGCCGTTGGTCCGCCGAAGCGAGCGAAGAAATGCGGGCTGGCGGTCGGCGACGTGGAGTTCGCCGCGCTCGCGCCGGGGAAGCTCGTCAGCACGTCCAGCCGATTGCCGTTCCCGACGATCAGCCTCTTCGTGCCGCCCGACGTGTAGTACGGGCAGATCGAATCCGGCTGGTTCGTCAGAACCGAGCTTGTCAGCTTCGCGTAGCCCGCCCTCTGACGGACAGAGCCGGCCTCCGAGAACTCGACGTTCAGGGCGTCGAGAAGCTGGTCGGGGCCAAGCACGCCCGGCTGGGCCGTCAGCAAAACGCCGCCGTCGAAGCGCGGGACAGTGACCGACTGGTACATCAGCCCTCGTGATCCTGGCTGCGACCGATGAACTCGGACGGCGACCGCGAGAACTCCGCGTCGGTCATCCGCTCCATGTCGGCGACGAACATCGCCTGAGCGGCGTTCGCGGCCTCCCAGTTGTCGGAATCGCGGTACGCCAGCACAGCAGCGCGATCGACTATCAGCGGGCGGTACTCCTCAGGCACCAGCGGCGTGTCGCCGTCACTGACGAGTGCGGTCGGCTTGCGGACATACCGGACCTCCAGATTCACGCCGTCGTCCGGCCAGACCTTGACTGTCGAGCCGTCGAGCCAGTAGCCGACCGCCGGACCAGTCGCCAGACCGTTCGGATCGCGCTCAGCAATGTCGCGAACGTCGAGCACCGACAACGTGTACTTCTCGTCGAGATTCGCCACGTACATGATGTCGCGCAGGTCGGTGATCGGCAACGGCGCAGTGCCCGTGGTCGATGTCTCAAGCCACGGCCACGGCTCAACCGCACAGATATCCGTGCGATAGGCCGCGTTGATCCAGCGCTTCAGCCTGGCGACCCCCGTGGAGTCGTCTTGCAAATAGTCGAAGCCACGGGCGGCTAGCTCCGCGACCAGATCAGCGAACGTCATGCCGTCCTCGCGCCCGCACGGGCCTTGAACTTCACGTTGTCCGCAAAGAGGATCGACTCGCGCTGAGTGGACTCCAGTCGCTCGTTCAACTCGTCGGCGCGCGCCTCGGCCTCACGCTGCTGATCGCGCTGCTTCGCATCGGCAAGACGTTGCTTGACCTCACGACGGTCACGCAGCGCGCGCTCGTTCCAGAGATCGCTCTGGGCGAGCATGTCCAGCATCCAGCCCCCGGGCTCCCTGGGACGGCCATCCGGCCACTCCAGGGGCTCCGCAGTAATCGGAGCGCCGGGGTTGTGACGCAGGATGTGCCAGAACCCCGGCTTCAAGCCGTTCGCCGGATCGGCGTTCGGCATCGCGCGAGCAAGCTCCAGGAGGGGATCGACAGCCTTCAGCTCCCGATCCCACCCCTGACACGTCTCGAACATCGCCAGCGTCTCAGCGTTGTCACGAGCGTTCTCCTGCTCAAGCTCCCGCGAGAGCTTCGGGGGAAGCCACATGGCTAGCCCCCGGTCCCCACGGCCATGACCTCGACATCGGTCAGCGACGCCAGGTTGATCGCGCTCGCGACCTCGCCCGACGTGGTATCCGAACCGTCGGTGTTGGTCGGCGAGACGAACCGCAGCCGCTCATAGGTGTTGGCCGCGTCCTCGTCGAAGTACACCTGGACGCCCGGGGTGCCCGGCGTCGCGTGGTGGGTGATCTTGACGAACCGTCCGCTACCAACGTTGACGAAGCAGTCGCGGCCACAGTTCGCCAGCAGACGGGAGCCGAGCGCCGCATCCTCGTCGAAGTACAGCGCCGCGCCGCCAGAGGCCGCGTTGTCGTCGTCCTGGATGTAGTAGGTCGGGCCGCCATCGGTCAACGTGCCCGTGCCGTCGGCGTTCGTCGGAGAGACGAACTCCAGATGCGCGAGCGTCGAGCCCTGCTCCAGCACCTCGTCGACATGGACGTAGGCGGCGACGCCCTGAGAAGCGGCAGAGTCGTTGTCCTCGATCTTGATCGAAGTGTTGGCGACACTGCGCGCGAACGCCTTCAGCTTCTTCGTCGCGCGGTCCCACTCGAAGGTGAAGCCCACCTTCGGGGCGATGCTGATGTGGGCGATGTGGCGCAGATCGAAGTCGCGCGGGGCGAGCGACTCGCCGCCAGCCGCATAGGAGCTGTCGAAGTCGATCAGCCGGAACTTCACCTTCAGGTTGCCCCACACCGAATCGGTGCGCGGGTCGGGCTTTCTGACGGTCAGAGCCATGATGAATCCTCCGTATGGGGACAGGGGCCGATGACCCCGCTCGAAGAGAAACCGGCGGGAGCCGTCCGAAGACAGCCCCCGCCGGGCGCTACTAGTCGGCCTGCAACGCCGTGGCCGAACCGTGGGTGTTGCGACGATGCACGCCGAGACCGAGCGCGTAGCAGATCGCGTCCACGAAACTCGTGGACCCCTGGTTCCAAACCATGCCGGTGTTGGTGCCCTGCACGTCGGACATCCAGGTCGGCTTGTCGTACTCGCCCTGGGCCAGCACGAAGTCGCTCAGCGCGAGCATGTGCAGGTTGTGCGAGTACAGGCGAACGTCGCCGTACCACTCCAGGTTGCGGAACTTCAGATCCGCGCCGTCCGACAGCTTGCCGGGCTGGAAGCGAACCTGATTCTGCAACAGCTCCTCGTAGGCATCCACGAGGTCGAGGCTCGTCCAGACGGTGTCCGGCTTGCCTCCACCACGCTGATGGATGCGACGGTAGAGCTTGCGGATGAACGGCAGCGAAAGCACGGTGGTCGTGGAGTCCACGACCGGCTTCCAGTACTCGTTCCCCGCAACCGACGGATCCTTGCCACCAAGGGCAGCAGTGGAGCCGGCGATCTCGACCAGCGACGACATCTCGACCGAGGTCGCGCCGTCACGAGACTGCTTCAGCGACACGAAGTCGCCAGCAGCGGTAGAGATAGCCGCACCCGAGACGACGATCTGGGGTGCGTCCTCGTCCTCGATGACGCGGAGGATCGTGCGGTCAGCGACCACCGAATTCTCCGTCGACTCCGTACCGATCATGATCGGTAGGCCGGCGTAGATGTGCCCGCGCGAGATCGCGTTGAAGCCGGAGACCGGCTCCAGGTTGACCGTCGTGGACGTGGTGGTCGTCGCGCACTCACAGATCAGACCGCCACCGACGCCCGCCAACTGCCGCATAACGGAGTTGTCGAGATCGTTGACGATCCCCGTCATCTCCAGCTCGATAGACGAGCCGAAGGAAACGGCGCCACCGTGGACCTGGTTCATCGCCCCGAACTCGTGGCCGATGTAGCCCCAGTTGTAGGAGATGCCGAACTCGGCGGTGTCGGTGAGCTGCTTGCCCGGACCGTTCAGCGCCGCCGTGCCATTCGGGCCGGTGACCGTGATGCCGCCGGAACGCCCGGTGTGCATCGGCACCTTGGCCGTCTGGCCGATGGTGAACTTCTTGGTCCGCTTGATCTTGTCCAGAACGGGGTTCTGGTTGTAGAACTGCTTCTCAAGTCGAGTGTAGGTCCAGACCTCCTTCGACATCTTCACGCGATCAGCAACTGTGATCATGGTGGTTGCTCCTTGGGCTAACGGAGCGCGAGCGAACTACCTATCCGCCGGCAGACAACTGCGCAAACCGGGCGTCCAGGTGGTCCTCACGCACCCTGGGGTCATTGTCGAAATCCAGGTCCTCCGTCGGCGGGGTGCCAGCCGGCGGAACGTCCGCCGTCTTGGCAGCCTTCAGGCGAGCAAGAAGCTCGGCCTCGTGATCGACGTACAGCTCGTCGTAGGCCGCCTGAACGTCAGGCAGGCCCTCGGCATCGGGAGTTATCGAAGCCAGCCGACCGATCCGCGCGAACTCCTTATCGGTGAACTCGCGGCCGGTCTTCTCGACCAGCTCGGCCAGGCCGTGGTTGATGTAGGCGACCTCCGCCTGCTTGACCTCGGCCTGCTGCGCTTGCATCTGCTCCTGCGCGCGCTCGGCCTTGAACTGCTCCCACTCCTGCTGGAGCTTCGTGTTCGGATCGTCGTCGAGAAGACCATCGTCCTCAACGGCGTCCGTGTCGATGATGCCTAGGCGCTGAAGTGCGTCTATCCGCTTCTGGGGGTCCCGGAGAGCGTCGTAAAGCTCCTTGGCCTCACGGTGCTCCTGGCGCTCCTGCGCGATCTCCTGCGTCTTCCGGCTGTAGGCAGCTTGGATCTGCTTGTAACCGGGCTGAAGCTCGGGCGGGAGGGACGTCGGATCGAAGTGCTCCGAAAGCAGCTCGGGCTTCTCCTCGGCGGCGGCGCTGGTCCCGACATCCTCGGGGGCGCTGACTGCGGTATTCGGCTGGTCCTGATTCTCAGGGGCCTTGTCGTCGTCTGGCATGTGATCCTCCATGGATCGCGCGGGGCCGTCCGACTGGTCCCGAAGGGGCCGGAATGAGGGCTGGTCCGCGAGTTAGGTAGAACGGCACGCCGAACGGCGCCCGCAGGCCCGCTAGGGGCTTTCGTGAAAGAGGGTTCGTGCGCGGCGACTACGACCGGGGGCGAGATCCCGAGAGTCGCGCTCGGCCCTAGAGAGCAGGCCTAGTGGCGCACGTCAGTTGGTCTGAAGCTGCTGGCCAGGGCCAGGCATCGACGGCAGCGGCTTGCCTATCTGGGGCTTCGCCGCGTTGTCGCGACCCTGGCTCTCGGCCATCGCCTGTTGCTGCATGGCGGCCCGGGCTGCCTTCTCGGCCTCGATGGCCTCCAAGGCCTCGTAGATTTTGTCCGCAACCGCCACCATGCCATCGTCGAGTTGCTCGTACTCGACGGTCTTCATCCAGTCCTCGAAGACCGTCTTGATGACGCCGACGTTCTGGAACTTGCGAGGGGCGAAACGCGGGATCTCCATCTGCATCGCGACCATCTGCCCGGTCTGTGGATCGGGCACCGTGCGCGTCTCGATTCGCATCGGCTGATTCATGAGGCGCTCGGGATCCGACACGATCATCTGGATCGTCCGGTTCGCCCACGCAACATCCAGCTCATAGGACTGCACAAGGTTGCCGGCTGTGCCGCCCGCCATTGCGGACATCGCGACCTCTGGGGTGATCCAGCCGAGCTGCGCGTACCACATGATCCGCCGCTCAATCGCCTCGCGCGTCTGCGGCTCCAGGCTGGCAGCGAACACACGGACATCCATCTGGCCGCGAAGATCGGCACCCTTGAAGCCCTGAAGCAGCTCGGGTCCACGACGGCCCTGGAGCGACATCAGTCGGCCGTCGGCCTCGGTGTAGTGGCGCTGGGTCAGATAGAGGCAGTGGCGCGAAAAGCGCGACCACCACTCGGCGAGACCCTGGATGAACTCGCCGCGACGGGCAAGATCCTTCTCGGTAAGTACCTGAAGACCCTTGCCGGACTCCACCTGCGCCGGGATCTCGTTCTGGGCGGCGATGCGACCCATGTCCTCGATCTGGTTCTCGCGCATTCGAAACAGCGCCTCGGGCGGCTGTCCAAGCTCCCGCCACTTCATCTGCGCATTCGGGTCGCCATTGACCTCGTAGACCCGGCCCGGCTCATCGTCTAGCTTCGCGCGGCGCAGGAACCCCGGCGTCACGAACAGCTGGGGAACCAGGGCGATGTTCTTCCACTCCAGCAGCTTGTTCTCGATGTCGTTGAAGCTGCGCTGCGGATCCAGGATGTGGCGACCGAGACCGAAGTCGCGGTCGTTGTCCGGGTCGGTGAAGTAGCTCAGCTTGTGTAGCACCGGCTCGTCGAGAATCCGACCCTCGTGGTCGCGATGCGGGTACGCGCGCTCAGCGACGATGACGCGGTTGTTGGCCATGATCAACCAGCGACCGTTCGGCACCTTCGGGGAAGGGCGCTCCAGGTAGTGAGTGACGCGAACCAGCTTCGTCTGCTTCGGCTTGTCTGGACCGACTACCCCCTGGTCGACATCCGCATCGCAGACCAACGGCCCGCCAACGAAGCCATCGAGATCCTGAACCTCGGGAATCGACATGCCGACATCGACACCAATCCAGCGCGACTCCTCGAACTCGACCCCCGGCTCCCACATCACCTGCTTGCCGGAGAAGGTGCGGATCTTGATCTCGCCCATCCCGATCCGGCCACCCTCGCCGTCGTCCATATAGGGGCCCACGGACGAGTCGAAGTACGGCCACGCGAAACCCTCGCCGGTCAGCGCCGCGAGGGTGATGACCTTCACCGCCGCCTTACGCATTCGCCACTTGTCGTAGCCGTACAGCAACACCTTCTCAGCCAGGCGCGCAGCGGCGATGTCCTCAGGGTCGGTCGACGACGGGCCGACCTCAAACGACGGGATCCGCGACGTGCCAGCGCTGACCTCGTGGGCGATGATGTCCAGCATCAGGTTGCGGACCGTTCGCATCCGATGCGGAGCCTTGCCGGAACGCTCCTCCCAGTTCGTCACCGTCGGCAACGCCTGGATCTTGCCCTTCAGCCGGTAGACGTACTGGTTGCCGCGCCAGAACTGAATGATCTCGTCGCGCTCCAGGTCGCCGTCCTGCTTACGCTCACGACCCCGATGGACCGCTGTGCGGATCACCTCGGGCACCGGATGCGCGCTCTGAGCATCCTGGATAGAGCGATGCTCCTGCTGTTTCTCGTAGCGGTCGACGAGAGCGGACATCAGGCGTTCTCGCGCTCGTCCCAGTGGGCGCGATCATCGTCAATCGGGATGTGCTGAATCTCGTCAGACGCCACGCCCGCCGGGCGGATCTCCTCCACGCCGGAATCGTTGGCGCGCGCGAGGACGATCTCCCACGACAGCAGCGCACGATCGATCAGGGCGCGGCGCTCGGCCGCGAAGCCCTTCAGCAGCTCCGTGCGCTCCTGCGCAAAATGCTCAGTCAGTGTCAGCACCTCACGGCGCACCGCGTCACGCTCGTCGCACTGACGCTTCGCCTCTGCCTCACGGGCGATGTGCTGGACGTAGAGAATGCCCGCAAAGGTGCCGAGCGACAGTAGGTTCAATCCTGCAAGTACATAGACCACCGCGATCATCCCCCCACCTCCAGAACACAGACCTCCGCAACCTCGCCGGTATCGCAGATCGCGTACAGATCGCCATTGAAGCTGTCAATCGGCAGTGGCGCGAGATCGGAGTTCGATATCCGAAACCCATCTCCCCACGCGACGTTGGCGTCGCCGAACTCGACCGCTCCGCTGGTAGCTCTGACCGTCAGAGATTTGCGGCCGGTCTTGCCCTCGACAATCAGCGTCGGCTCGTCGGCCACATCGACCGTTGCCGCACGCAGAACACTAGAAACGCTCATCAGCTCTGCTCCTTGCTCTTGGGCCGGCCGGGCTTCTTCCGAGCGCGAAAGCCGGCTGACTCCAACGTGTCGACGGCCTCCAGACACGCATCCGCCGTCGCCAACTCCGCCTCCAGCTCAGCGACACGGTCCTCAAGCACTGCACCACGCTTCACCACCTCGTTGTAGTCCTTCTCCGACGGCCAGCCCAGCTTCTCGCCGGCCGCTCGCACGAACTTCGCCGAGATGAACGACGGCGGATCCACGCCCGCAAGGCGCGTGCCCGTGTCGAAGAACCCCTCGGGGTCGCTCGTGATCGTTGGGGAACCAGCGCAGTGCTCAACACCGCGCGGAAGGTCAGGAATCAGTCGCATCTCGTCTCCTAGCTGTACTTGCCGAACGGATTGCCGTCGGCCGGCCGGTTGGCCTGAAACCACTGCGCCGAAGGTGCGGAGCCGGGAACCCAGCCGAGCGGCTTTTCGGGCTCCTGAGGCTGCGCATACCAGGGGCGCTGCATGAGCGCGTAGCGCATCGCGTCAAGGCGGTGATCGTTCTCCTTAACGACCTTGAACTCGTCGTCCTCGCGCTCCTCCAGCCGGTACTCCTCAGCCTCGTCACGTAGGCCGCGACACGACTCGACGATGAACAGGCCGCCCTGCCGCCGACGACGATTCGCCTGCCCGCAACCAGCCTCCACGCTGTTCTGGCCCGGAATGGCAAAGATGCCCTGCCGCTGAAGCTCAGACTGCACCGACTCCGCGTTGGTCAGCGTGCGATTGCGGGCCGACGGGTCGATGACGTACACCGGGCCGCTTGGCGAGCGCGCGCCCTGCAAAAGCTCGGCCCAATGCGCCAGCTCGTCCGCCTCCATCTCGCCAGCCGCATGGCGACGCTTGGCCTCATCGCGCGCCGTCTGCGCCAGCTCGTGAGTCAACAGCCCCCACTTCGCATTCGTGCGTGCGAGCGCAAGCATGTAGTCGACGACCGTCGCCCCGTGCAGCGCCACTTCGTCGAAGACGACGGCACGATTGTCCTCGTCGAACGCGATCCAGATAAACGCCGCGCATCTCACTCCCGGGTCGATGCCCGTCACCACGTCGCGGCCCTCAAGCTGCTGGCGGGTCAGCGGGGCGACGAGATCGCGCTCAAAGCCGCCCTCGTAGACCATGCCGCCAAAGTGGATGAAGTCGCCGTGCTCGCGCGCCTGGCGCTCCTCCTCGGGGTACTCGTCAAGCAGTCGCTTCAGCACCTTCGGGTCGATGGCGGGGTTGTCGTAACCCGATCCCTTAACCACCGTCACGTCGGGCGACTCGCGGCGCTTCCAGATCTTCTTGCGCAG